>NZ_LQYX01000121.1:67984-139233 GCF_001587475.1 Geobacillus sp. B4113_201601 | reverse complement strand
AACGCATTCGATCGTCCAGCGGTGGGCGTAGTAACCATGAGGCATGAACCTCCTTGTGGGTAGTTGGTGGTACATCTATTCTAACCAAGGAATCGGGTTCATGTCTCCTTTTTTATTTCGTTGTAAATTTATGTTAGCGAATTTGCTCATCTACAGTTATTGAATTGCCTTTAAAACAGTATTAATAAATTCTGGACCATCTTCAAAATCTAAATATCTCATACTATATTCATTTACATATTTTTCGATTTCTCTCCACGTCTCTTTATCACCTTTTTGTAAAACATCCTGCAACATTTTTAATTCGCTTATTAATTGTTTTACCATTGATTTAGGTTCTCGCTCTTTGAAATCGGTTGCCAATCCCTCAAGGTCTGACCAGCTAACACTTTGATTAAAATACCCACTCATGAAATATTTGAGCATTTCTGGCTTTTTAAAATTATCCACCATAAATCACCCTTTCTCATTTTGTAATACCGTCAAGAATTTTGTGTAATGCAAGATAGGGTATCTCTGAAATAGATTTGGAATGGATTAGGGGACTATATACATGCTCATTAAAAAATTAACCTTCGTATAACTGGTGCCCACTCCGGTGATACTGCGCCTAAGGAAAAGCATGGGAAAGGAGCGGAATTCGGCATGAAACGTCTCAAAATCACCGACCATCACGGATGGACGCCCCGGAAACTCCGCAAGCAGGAACGGAAGATCAAAAACGCTCCTCTCCGCCAACGCGTGATGGCCGTCCGCCTAGTCATGGAAGGATCGTTGGGCAAAGAGGTTGCTTCCATGGTTCATGCGTGCCGCCAAACCGTTTCCCATTATGTGCCGCTGTTTAACGAAGGCGGGCTTGAACTCCTGCTTCATCGGGATGTTGCCCCTTTGCGGGAGCCGTTTCTCACTGAAAAACAGCAGAAAGAGATCAAACAACTCGTGTTGACCACGACCCCTGCGGAGCTGGACTGGGACATCGCTTCGGCGTGGAATACGAAGATCCTTCAATCCTATGTGCACCACCGTTATGGCATCTCCATTTCCCGCGAAGCCTTGCGAAAACTCTTGCATTGAAAAGGGCTTTCTTGGACCCGGCCGACCGACACGTTGGCGAAAGGAGCCCCGAACCGTCTCATCGTCTTGGTGCTGGATAACGCCCGAATTCATCATGCCAAAATGGTGAGAGCGTGTTTGCAGGAAGAAGGACCGTGTTCACTTCATTTCTCTTCCTCCGTATTCTCCGCAACGGAACCCGATCGAACGCTTGTGGAAATGGCGGAAAGACACCGTCATCGCCAATGTGCTTCACAACGATCGAAACGATATCACTCAAGCCATTGCCCGGTTGGTGGAATACATCCATGAACGCCCCGAGGAAGTGCTGCAACGCCTGAGGTGTGCAGCGTAATCGAGAAGTTAAGTTTTCAAGGTGCATCTATATAGTTGTAAATTTATGTTAGCGAATTTGCTCATCTACAGTATAGTAAAGACTTGAATATACTTCAGTGTATTTTTCAGACCCTACCAATGTGATTTCATGGTTTACCAAACTCCTGTAATTGAATGACAAGAGTCGAGCCCCAGAAATGCCATGTATGGTCGCCATTAGCAATAGCCACTCATCACTACCATTATATATAATTTGAACAAGCCCTCCACCCATAAAATAAACCATTTTAATCGGAAATTTCATGATTATTTTGACTGAATATCTGCAAAATATAGTTTGATCACGACAATAAAAGGAGGAATTCAAATATGAACAGGAAATTTATAGGAGTAATGTCCCTCTTTTTAATCATATTATTCGGAATGTATGGCGTCGGGACTAAAATTGTCGCCAAATCAAAAATTGATGAAACAGAGTCAACAACGGCATTAGTGGTTAATAAAAATGATTTAGAGGACCTTTCCATTTACTTCTTAACGCCTTATATAACCAAAGCAGTGCAGGATTATTATGGAAAACCATCTGGAATTCAGTGGTGGAAGCCTAAAATATTAGAGATTAAAAATTTAGAACCCGGGAGTCGTTATAAATTCTTACTCAAAATTCATGTAGAAACATTTAAAGGGGCTCACAACCCTCCTTACGGAATTGATATAATAACACTTGAAATCGATTTTGACAAAATTCGTATTATTGATTACAAGCACATCGAAGAGAAGATAAAAAAACAAACATAGGGTATTACCTCTTTTATTTTTCCTAAATAATGGGCTCACTAATCAGCGAGGAACAGCTGAGCTTATACAGCTACTTTCTCCTGCCCGAGTTCGACAGTGACTAGGCAAATAAATCGCCTCTCAGTCCTTGATGCAGAAGGGCTGAGAGGCGATGAGGTATACTTGTGGCGTGTATCTAGGAGCGAGGATGAATGTCTAGGATCTTCGGGGGAGGCTCTAGTCCTAGAGTCGCAAAGGTTTGCCCTTATTTAGAGGTCGGTTCTGTCCGCTGATAAAGGTCCCCGTATTTTGAAGAAACTGCAGATGAGCATTTTTCATTACAATAATTTCCATGCTCTAAGAGACAAACAGGGTACTTCCCATAGTCATCAAGTCATCGCTAGTTCGAATGACTTTGGCCGTTCGATCGCCATTTCCGTCATCATCGGAGGCGACGGAAGTCCCGTTCGCCAATAACACATGACAAAAGCGCGAACCATCCTTTGGTCCGCGCTTCTTTCTTCTCGTCTATTTCCCCCACTTTTCCGGATTTTCCCGCCATTGCCGCAATGTCGCTAGGTCGTGTTCGCTGACGGTGCCAAGGCGGACGGCCGTTTCGATGAGTGTGTCGTAGTCGGTGAGGGTGTAGGCAGGCACATTCGCTTCGGCAAACGCCTGCTTCGCTTTTTCGAGTCCGTACGTGAAGATGGCGGCGACGCCAAGCACCTCGCAGCCTGCGTCTTTCAAGGCGCGCACGGCCGTGAGCGAGCTGCCGCCGGTTGAGATTAAGTCTTCGATGACGACGACGCGTTGGCCCGGTTCGGCTTTGCCTTCGATTTGCTTCCCTTTTCCGTGCGCTTTCGCTTGGCTGCGGACGTAGCACATCGGCAAACTAAGCCGCTCGCTCACCCACGCGGCGTGCGGGATGCCGGCGGTCGCTGTGCCGGCGATGAGGTCCGCTTCAGGAAAATGGGTGCGGATGAGGTCAGCGAGACCGTCGGCGACTAGGCGGCGCACGTCCGAATAAGCGAGCGTCAGGCGGTTGTCGCAATAAATCGGCGCTTTTAAGCCCGATGACCAGGTGAACGGGTCGTTCGGCCGCAAAGCGACCGCTCCTATTTCAAGCAGTTGGGCGGCAATGTCGTATTTCATCCTCTCTCTCCTCCGTTCCATTCGTGCTGCAGGCGGGCGTACGCGGCAAGCGGGTCGGCGGCGCGGGTGATGCTGCGGCCGATGACGATGTAGTCAGAACCAAGCGCACGCGCTTCTCTTGGCGTGACGACGCGCACTTGGTCGTGCACTGCATCATCGGCAAAGCGAATGCCCGGGGTGACGGCGAGAAACGCGGCGCCGCACCGTTCCTTGATGAGCGGCGCTTCGTTCGCCGAGCAGACGACGCCGTCAAGGCCGCTTTCTTTCGCCAACGCCGCGTAATGGCTGACCGTGTCGGCAAGCGGGCGGGAAATGCAAAGCTCTTCATGAAGCATGCGCTCGTCCGTGCTTGTCAGCTGGGTGACGGCGATGCAGCGCGGTCGGGCGGCGCCGCTTGGCGTGCCGGCGTCAAGCCCTTCGAGCGCCGCTTCCATCATGCGCCGGCCGCCGGCGGCGTGGACGTTCACCAAATCAGCGCCGACACGGGCGAGCCCTTTCATCGCCTGTTTCACTGTATTCGGGATGTCGTGCAGTTTTAAGTCTAAAAAGACGGCGTGCCCTTGTTCTTTGAGGAACGCGACGATGGACGGCCCTTCCTGATAGTACAGCTCCATGCCGACTTTCACAAACAGCGGCGTGCCGGCAAACGGCCGTAAAAACGATTCAACGTCTTGTTTCGATGGAAAATCAAGGGCGACAATGAACGGCGTGTGCACAGATTTTCCAGCTCCTTCCTGTACATTCGGAGATCTGATCTATCCCCAGCTCGTCAAGCAGCGCCGGCAGTTCGTTGATGATCGTCGGGCAGACGAATGGATCGACGAAGTTGGCTGTTCCGACCGCGACCGCGCTCGCGCCGGCGTAGAAAAATTCGAGCACATCTTCCGCCGTTTGCACGCCGCCCATGCCGATGATCGGAATCGACACCGCTTGGCTCACTTCGTAAATCATGCGGATGGCGATCGGTTTGACCGCCGGGCCGGATAAGCCGCCGGTGCCGTTGGCCAAAATCGGCCGGCCGGTTTTCACGTCGATGCGCATGCCGACGAGCGTGTTGATCATCGTCAGGCCGTCAGCGCCCGCTTGTTCAATGGCTTTCGCCATCGCGACGATGTCCGTCACGTTAGGCGACAGCTTCACATACACCGGGACAGCCGACACTTCCTTGACAAGCCGCGTCAGCTCGGCGGCCACCTCCGGCACGGTGCCGAACGTGATGCCGCCTTTTTTCACGTTCGGGCAAGAAATGTTGAGCTCCAAGGCATGGACGTTCGGCGCTTTGGAAATCGCGGCGGCTACCTCGACGTATTCTTCCATCGTCGAACCGGCGATGTTGGCGATGATCGGCACGTCAAACTGTTCAAGCCATGGCAGTTCCTCCGTCAGCACCTTGTCAAGACCGGGGTTTTGCAGGCCGATGGCGTTTAACATCCCGCCCGGCGTTTCCGCCACCCTTGGCGTCGGGTTGCCAAAGCGCGGCTCTTTGGTCGTCGCTTTGATCATGATGGCGCCTAACACGCTTAAATCGTAAAACCGGGCGTACTCGCGGCCAAACCCGAAACAGCCGGACGCCGGCATGATCGGGTTTTTGAGCGAAAGCCCCGGCAGTTCGACCGCCAGCCGGTTCATAACACCACCTCCCCGGCCCGAAACACCGGACCGTCGCTGCATACTTTTTTATACGCCGTTTCGCTTCCCGGCACATGGCAGACGCAGGCGAAACACGCCCCGACGCCGCAGCCCATCCGCTCTTCCAACGACAAGTACACCGGCCGGCCGCGGAACCGTTCATCGAGCGCCTTTAGCATCGGCTTCGGGCCGCAGGCGTACAACACGTCAAACTCGAGCGCACGCGCTTCGATCACATCGGTGACGCGGCCCGCCGCCCCGTGCGACCCGTCATCGGTGGCGATATACGTCTCGCCGAACGCGGCAAATTTTTCTTCGTAAAAGACCGCCGCTTTCGTTTGGAACCCGAGCACGCTCACGACGTTCACGCCCCGGTTCGCCAGCTGTTTCGCCAGTTCATAGAGCGGCGGAACGCCGATGCCGCCGCCGACCAACAGCGCCCGGCCGCCCGCCGGCGCGGCTTCGAGCGGAAAGCCGTGGCCGAGCGGGCCGAGCACATCGACCGTGTCGCCCGGCTGTTTTTGCGCCAACAGCGCGGTGCCCTTCCCTTCCTGGCGGTAAATGATCGTGCATTGCCCCTGCTCGTGGTCGATTTGGCAAAGGCTGAGCGGGCGGCGCAAGAGCGGATCGGCCGATGCGGCCACTTTCACATGAACGAACTGGCCGGGCTGCTTCATCTCTTGCACGAGGCGGCCTGCCAGCGTCAGTTCATACGTGCGCTCGGCGATCAGCCGCTGGCTTGCGACCGTCATTTGTTCGCGGCCGATCATGACCGCACCAACCCTTCCGTCATCGCCGTTGTCGAGAACGTCATCGATTCGAGCACTTGCAACATCGCCCGTGCGGTATCGAGCGACGTCAAGCACGGAATGCCGTTTTCGACCGCTTCGCGGCGGATGCGGAAGCCGTCGCTTTCCGGCTGTTTCCCTTTCGTCAACGTGTTGATGACGACTTGCGCCTTCCCTTGGCGGATGACATCCAAAATGTTCGGCGACGCCGAATGGATTTTATTGACGACCGTCACCGGGATGCCGGCCGCTTTCAGCGTTTCCGCCGTGCCGTTCGTCGCCAGCAGCTGATAGCCGATGTCCGCAAAGCGGCGGGCCAGCTCGACCGCTTCTTCTTTGTCTTTGTCCGCGACCGTCAACAGCACCGCCCCGTGCGGCTGGATGTGGATGCCAGACGCGACAAGTCCTTTATAGAGCGCTTTTTCAAACGTCACATCCTTGCCGATCACTTCACCGGTCGATTTCATTTCCGGGCCGAGCGAAATGTCGACATTGCGCAATTTCGCAAACGAGAACACCGGCACTTTCACGTACACGCCTGGACGGACCGGGCGGACGCCGGTTTCATAGCCCATCTCGGCCAGCTTCGCCCCTAAAATGGCCTTGGTGGCGAGGTTGGCCATCGGCACGCCGGTGATTTTGCTTAAAAACGGCACGGTGCGGCTTGAACGCGGGTTTACTTCCAACACGTAGACATCGCTTCCCGAGACGACGAACTGGATGTTTAAGAGCCCGACGATGCGCAGCCCGCGCGCCAGCCGGATCGTGTCATCCGCGATCTGATCGATCACTTCGGCACTTAACGTTTGCGGCGGGTAGACGGCGATCGAGTCGCCGGAATGGACGCCGGCCCGTTCGATATGCTCCATAATGCCCGGGATGACGACCGTCTCGCCGTCGGAAATGGCGTCGACTTCGACTTCCTTGCCGGTGATGTAGCGGTCGACGAGCACCGGGTGCTGCGGGTTGACGCGCACGGCGTGCTCCATGTAATGGAGCAGCTCCTCACGATTGTACACAATCTCCATCGCCCGGCCGCCGAGCACGTACGACGGGCGGACGAGCACCGGATAGCCGATCTCTTCGGCGATGGCGACCGCTTCTTCGACCGAAACGGCCGTTTTGCCGGCCGGTTTGGGAATGCCGAGTTCGGAAAGCGCCTGTTCAAATTTGTCGCGGTCTTCGGCGCGGTCCAAATCCTCCAGCGTCGTCCCGAGCAAGCGGACGCCGCGCGCCTCGAGTTCGGCCGCCAAATTGATCGCCGTCTGGCCGCCAAACTGAACGATGACGCCGACCGGCTTCTCAAGGTCGATGACATGCATCACGTCTTCGGCCGTCAGCGGCTCGAAGTACAGTTTGTCCGACGTGCTGAAGTCGGTGGAGACTGTTTCCGGGTTGTTGTTGATGATGATCGCCTCATAGCCGGCCTGCTTAATGGCCCAGACGCAATGGACGGTGGCGTAGTCAAATTCGATCCCTTGGCCGATGCGGATCGGGCCCGAACCGAGCACGATGACGCTCGGTGTTTCCGTCACGATCGACTCGTTTTCTTCCTCATACGTGCTGTAGTAATACGGCGTTTCTGATGTGAACTCGGCCGCGCACGTATCGACCATTTTGTACACCGGCACGATGCCTTCTTGGCGGCGCAGCGCGTAAATGTCGCGCTCCGTTTTGTTCCATAATGCCGCCACGGCGGCGTCCGAGAAGCCGAGCGCTTTCGCCTTCCTCAGCGCGTCAAGGTCGCCCGGACGGTTTTTCAAGACCGTTTCCATCTCAATGATGGTTTCGATTTTATGCAAGAAAAAGCGATCGATTTGGCTCCATTCATGCAACGTGTCGACCGTCACCCCGCGGCGGAGCGCTTCGGCGATGTAAAAGAGCCGTTCATCGCCCGCCTTGCGGATCCGTTTCTCGATGACGTCGTCGGTGGCGGTGTCCGCCTCTTTTAATGCGAGATGGTGGACGCCGATCTCGAGCGAACGGACCGCTTTTAACAGCGATTCTTCAAACGTCCGGCCGATCGCCATCACTTCGCCGGTCGCCTTCATTTGCGTGCCAAGGCGGCGGTTCGCCGATTCGAATTTGTCAAACGGGAAGCGCGGAATTTTCGTCACGACATAATCAAGCGCCGGCTCAAAGCAGGCGTACGTTTTCCCAGTGACCGGGTTGATCATCTCATCGAGCGTCAGCCCGATAGCAATTTTCGCCGCCAGTTTCGCGATCGGGTATCCGGTCGCTTTGGAAGCGAGCGCCGACGAGCGGCTGACGCGCGGGTTCACTTCGATGACGTAATAGCGGAAGCTGTCCGGGTCGAGCGCCAGCTGGACATTGCAGCCGCCTTCGATGCCAAGGGCGCGGATGATGTTCAAGGACGCGTTGCGAAGCAGTTGGTATTCGCGGTCGCTTAACGTCTGGCTCGGGGCGACGACGATCGAGTCACCGGTATGGATGCCGACCGGGTCGATGTTTTCCATGTTGCAGACGACGATGGCGTTGTCGTTGGCATCGCGCATCACTTCATACTCGATTTCTTTGTAGCCGGCGATGCTCCGCTCAAGCAAGCATTGGTGCACCGGGCTCATTTTCAAACCGGTCGAAACGATGTCGATCAGTTCTTGTTCGTTCGTGCAAATGCCGCCGCCCGTGCCGCCGAGCGTAAACGCTGGGCGGACGATGACCGGATAGCCGATCTGTTCGACAAACGCATACGCCTCTTCCAGACTGTGAATAATGGCGCTCTCCGGCACCGGTTCACCAAGCTCGTTCATGAGGGCGCGGAACTGTTCACGGTCTTCCGCCTTTTCGATCGCCTCGAGTTTCGTGCCAAGAATTTCGACGCCGCACTCTTCAAGCACGCCGGCCTTGGCGAGCTCAACCGCCAAGTTGAGGCCCGTTTGGCCGCCGAGCGTCGGCAAAATCGCATCCGGCCGCTCTTTGCGGATGATGCGGGCGACAAACTCAAGCGTCAGCGGTTCCATATACACTTTATCGGCGATTTCCGTATCGGTCATGATCGTCGCCGGGTTCGAGTTGACGAGAATGACTTTATAGCCTTCTTCTTTCAAAGCGAGGCACGCTTGCGTCCCGGCATAGTCAAACTCGGCTGCCTGACCGATGACGATCGGGCCGGAGCCGATGACCAAAATCGTTTCGATGTCGCGGCGTTTAGGCATGGATGACTTCCCCTTTCTTGTTGAACTCGCGGATGAGCGCCAAAAACTCGTCAAACAGCGGATTGGCATCTTCCGGCCCCGGCGACGCTTCCGGGTGGTATTGCACCGTAAACGCCGGGAAATCGAGATGGCGCAGCCCTTCGACTGTGCCGTCGTTCAAGGCGACATGCGTCACTTCCAGGCGGGTGCCGGCGAGCGACTCATGCGTCACAGCGTAGCCGTGGTTTTGCGCTGTGATGGCGACTTTGCCGGTGCGCAAATCTTTCACCGGATGGTTCGAGCCGCGATGGCCGAATTTCAATTTTTCCGTATTCGCCCCGCACGCCAAGGCAAACAGCTGATGGCCGAGGCAAATGCCAAAGAGCGGCACTTTGCCCAAAATCCCGCGAATCATATCGATCGCTTCCGGCACGTCTTTCGGGTCGCCCGGGCCGTTCGAGAGCATCACCCCATCCGGATGCCAGCTTAATACTTCTTCGACGGTGGCGTTGTACGGCAAGACGATGACATCGCAATGGCGCTTGTTCAGCTCGCGCAAAATGCCGTGCTTCATTCCAAAATCGATCAAGACCACGCGCTCGCCGCGCCCCGGGCTCGGATAGGCGCTTTTCGTCGAGACGCGCCGCACTTGGTCGCGCGGCCACTCCATCGCCCGCAGGTGGGCCGCCGCTTCCGCCGGATGGACGTCCAAGCCGCAAATCATCCCTTTTAGCGTTCCGTACTGGCGAATGAGGCGCGTCAGTTTGCGCGTATCGATGCCGGCCAGCCCCGGGATGTCTTTTTCTTTTAAATAGTCATCAAGCGTCATTTCGCCGCGCCAGTTGGATGGCTTCACGCACGCCTCTTTCACGATGAATCCGTGCACGTACGGGCGAATCGCTTCAAAGTCATCGCGGTTGATGCCGTAGTTGCCGATCAACGGATACGTCATCGTCACGATTTGTCCGCAATACGACGGATCGGTCAAAATTTCTTGGTATCCGGTCATGCCGGTGTTAAACACGACTTCCCCGGTCGTGTCTTTCAAGCTGCCAAACGCTTCGCCAACGAAAAACGAACCATCTTCTAAAATTAGCTGCCGCTTCATGTCATGCCCTTCCTTTCTCCCATGCGATTGTTCCGCCGACCAACGTCATCACCGGCCAGCCTTGGCATGCCCAACCGGCAAACGGCGTATTGTTTCCTTTTGAAGCGAACGTCTCTGGATTGATCGTTTCTTCCGTTTCCAAATCAATGATCGTCAGATCGGCCGGCGCCCCGACTTCAAGCCGTCCGGCGTCAAGGCCAAAGCATTGCGCCGGCTTGATCGTCAGCCAATCGATGAGCTGTTTCAACGTAACGAGGCCCGTTTTGACCAAGTGCGTATATAAGAGCGGAAACGCCGTTTCCAATCCGACGATGCCAAACGGCGCCGCCTCGATCCCTTTTGCTTTTTCCGCCGCCGTATGCGGTGCGTGGTCGGTGGCGATCAAATCGATCGTCCCATCGAGCAGGCCCTCGATCAATGCCTCGCGGTCCGCGCGGCTGCGCAGCGGCGGATTCATTTTGTAATTCGCATCCAGCCCCGGAATGTCCTCATCGCACAAGAGGAGATGGTGCGGCGTCACTTCGGCGGTGACGCGGATGCCGGCCCGCTTCGCATCGCGGACGACGCGCACCGATTCTTTCGTGCTGATGTGGCAGACGTGATAATGGCATCCGGCTGCTTCAGCAAGCAGCACATCGCGGGCGATGTGCACCGCCTCGCAGACGGACGGGATGCCAGCAAGCCCATATCGGCGGGCAAAATCGCCTTCATGCACCGCGCCGCCGTTTTTCAATGTATCGTCTTCGCAGTGAGCGACGATCGCCATATCGAGCGCGGCCGCCCGTTTCATCGCTTCGAACATCATCCCAGCCGACTGGACGCCGACGCCGTCATCGGTAAAGGCGAACGCCCCCGCTTCTTTTAACGCCGCAAAATCGGTCAGCTCTTCCCCTTTTTGCCCGATCGTAATCGCCGCATACGGCAGCACATGGACGTGCGCCGTCTCGCGGATGCGGCGCGAAAGCCACTCCATCTGTTCTTTCCGATCCGGCACCGGATTCGTGTTCGGCATCGCCGCCACCGTCGTAAAGCCGCCTTTGGCCGCGGCGAGCGTGCCTGTTTCAATCGTTTCTTTCGCTTCGCCGCCCGGCTCGCGCAAATGGACGTGCACGTCAATCAACCCGGGGGCGATCAGCTTTCCTTGAACGTCCACCACGTTCCCTTCCCCGTCGACCGGCAGTTCCCGGCCGATGGCGGCGATGCGTCCGCCTTCGATTTTCACATCGGTTGGCACGAGCTTCCCTTCTTTATTGAACGACATGCCATGTTTCAACCATACGGCCATGTTCGATTCTCCCTTCTATCGCCCGTTTTAAGACCGCCATCCGCACGTAGACGCCGTTTTCCATTTGTTTAAAAATGCGTGACGATTTCGCTTCGACCAGCTCGCTCGCGATTTCGACCCCGCGGTTGACCGGCGCCGGATGCAAGATGATGGCGCCCGGCTTCATCCGCCGCGCCCGTTCGAGCGTCAGCCCGTACCGCACGTGGTACTCTTCCTTCGTCAGCCCCATGGCTTCGGCGTGGCGCTCGTGTTGAATGCGCAGCAGCATCACGACATCAGCGCGGACGATGGCCTCATCGATTTCCACGTATGTCCCGTACGGATTCGCATCGTCTTTCCATTCCGGCGGACCGGAAAACAACACGTTGGCGCCAAGTCTTGTCAATGCTTCTGCATTGGAGCGGGCGACGCGGCTATGGCGGATGTCGCCGATGATCGCCACCGTCAGCCCGGCAAACGTCCCGAACTCTTGGCGAATCGTGAGCAGATCGAGGAGCGATTGGGTCGGATGGTGCCCGCAGCCGTCGCCGGCGTTGATGATCGGGATGCCAACCGCATGACGGAGCGCTTCGAAATAGGCATCTTCGTGATGGCGGATGACAACGGCGTCAACACCGATCGCTTCCAGCGTTCTTACCGTGTCGTACAGCGTTTCCCCTTTTTGCACGCTCGAGCGTTCCGGGTCAAACGGAATGACGTGAAGCCCTAACTTTCGTTCCGCCATCTCGAAGCTGCATTTCGTGCGCGTGCTCGGCTCGAAAAACAAATTGGCGACATACATCGGCGCCGCCGGACGCCACCGGCGCCCGCGGCGGAACGATTCCGCTTCATCGAGCAAGCGGTTGATGTCGGCAAGCGGCAGTTCGCTTAACGTGAGCAGATGGGTCATCGGTTTCTCTCCCTTTTCGTTTTTGATAAAAAAACACCTTGCCAGCGAGGCAAGGTGTGATGATGGGCACCCGGTGGAGCCGAGGGCAGACTCCGGCCCGGTGCGCTTCGTTTCACACCTTTTTAAGCCTCACGGGACTTAATTAAAAGGTGCTGTTCGATTAAGCGACATGGTCGTTTTTTTCTTCTTCAAACATGTTTTCCACGGCTGACGGCCGCCCCGGCAGCACGAAATTGAGCAGGACGCCGGCAATCGCTGAAAGCGCCATTCCTGTGATTTGGAAGCTCTCGCTGATTTTGAGCACCGCGCCGCCGATGCCGATCACTAAGATGACCGAGGCGATGACTAAATTGCGCGTTTCACCGAAATCCACGCGGCTGTCGACCAACATGCGCAAGCCGGACGAGGCGATGATGCCAAACAGCAGGATCGAGACGCCGCCCATGACCGGCGTCGGAATCGAGCTGATCAGCGCCGTGATTTTGCCGACGAAGCCGAAAGCGATCGCGATGACCGCCGCGCCAGCCAGCACATAGACGCTGTACACCCTTGTGATGGCCAGCACGCCGATGTTTTCCCCGTACGTTGTTTTCGGCGGCCCGCCAAGCAAGGCGGAAATCATCGTCGCCGTGCCGTCGCCTAAAATCGAGCGATGCAACCCCGGCTTTTGGATGAGGTCGCGGCCGACGACTTTGCTTAGCACAAGCTGATGGCCGATGTGCTCCGACAAGGTGACGATCGCCACCGGCACCATGAGCATGACGATCTGCGCCGTGACGTGCACCGGATAGTCGACAAACGGGATGAGGAAATCCGGCCATTCAAACCATTTTGCCGCCGCCACTTTCGACAAGTCAACCAGTCCGACGGCGAGGGCGTAAACATAGCCGACGACAATGCCGACAAGCACCGGAATCAGGCTCAACATGCCGCGCGCCAGCACCGAGCAAATGATCGTGGCGGCAAGCGTCACCAATGCAACGGAAAAGTGGAGCAGACTGTATTTGCCGTCCGGGCCGTTCATCGCCATCCCGACCGCTGTGCCGGCTAAGCCGAGGCCGATGACGATGATGACCGGGCCGACGACAACGGGCGGCAACAGTTTCATCACCCAGCGGTAGCCCGCTTTTTTAATGATGAGAGCGACAATGCCGTACACCAATCCGGCGAGGAAGCTGCCAATCATCGCCGCCCCCGGGCCGCCGGACGTTTTCGCGGCGATGATCGGCGCGATGTAGGCGAACGATGAACCGAGATACGCCGGCACTTGCCATTTCGTGATAAGCAAAAACGCCAATGTCCCAAGCCCGCTCGTGAACAAGGCGATCGACGGATCCAACCCGACCAAATACGGCACCAAAATCGTCGCCCCGAACATCGCGAACAAGTGCTGCAAGCTTAATGTCACCCATTGCCCGACCGTCGGGCGCTCTTGAATATCCAACACCGGTTTGTTCATGTTCTTCGCTCCTTTCGCCTGATCAGCGAATGTATCTTCTCGTGTGCACAAAAAAACCTCTTTGGCCCGCGCAGGCACAAAGAGGGTGCAGAAACAGCCGAAACCATTCCGCCCCTTTGGCAGCCTCGCGGGACTGCGCTTAAAAGGGAGCTTGCGCTATTTTTCATGAATCGATACTTGATCGACGCCATCGACTTCGGACAGTTCGACGACAATCATTTCCGCGCTCGAGGTCGGGATGTTTTTGCCGACGAAATCGGCGCGGATCGGAAGTTCTCGATGCCCGCGGTCAACGAGCACGGCGAGCTGGATGCGCGCCGGGCGACCCAAGTCCATAATGGCATCCATTGCCGCCCGCACCGTCCGACCGGTAAACAGCACGTCATCAACCAAAATGACTTTTTGTTCGCTGACCGGAAACGGGACGTTCGTTCCTTTGACAAGCGGCTCATGGTCATCCGTTTTCACCGTCAAATCGTCGCGGTACAGCGTAATATCGAGTTCGCCGACCGGAATGGGCGCCCCTTCAATTTGCTCGATCCGCTCAGCTAGGCGGCGCGCCAAGTAAATGCCGCGCGTTTTGATGCCGACCAGCACACAGCCGTCAATGCCTTTGTTCCGTTCGATGATTTCATGGGCGATGCGCGTCAACGCGCGGCGAATCGCCTGTTCATCCATTACGACCGCCTTTTGCATTCCGTCCACCTCCTCCAACCGGGCCTGCCGCTCTCATGCATCGGCGCCAGCCCTCGGCTTCGTCCAATGGTCGATGACGTTTTGCTTGCGTTTGCCTGTTTGCACAAAAAAATCCCCCGCCTGCGAAGCGGGGGTGCGGCCCATCCTGTTTCAAAAAACGGGCATACGCTGCCTATCTCTTGTTGATCCGACCCCTTCTCAGCCTCACAGGACTGAACTTAAAGGTTCCTGTTCACCTGTTCTCATTGTAAAGGGAGCGTGTTCGTTTGTCAATCGTTTTTTCGCAGCCATTCGAGCAGCTCGGCAAACTCCGGCGGCAACGGCGCTTCAAATTCCAAATAGTCGCCGCTGCGCGGGTGATGGAAGCCAAGCACCCCGGCATGAAGCGCCTGGCCGTCGATCGGGAGCGTCTTTTTCGGCCCGTATTGCGGGTCGCCGGCGAGCGGGTAGCCGATATATTTCATATGGACGCGAATTTGATGCGTCCGTCCCGTTTCCAGCTGGCATTCGACATACGTATACTGGCGAAACCGCTCGAGCACGCGGAAATGGGTGACGGCTTCTTTGCCGTTTTCTTCGGTGACCGCCATTTTTTTTCGGTCGCGTTTGTCGCGGCCGATAGGAGCGTCGATCGTGCCGTAATCGTGCGGAATGACGCCATGGACGATCGCCTTGTAGCGGCGCGTCACCGTTTTGTTGACGAGCTGCTCAACAAGCGAGCGATGGGCGGCATCATTTTTCGCCACCATCAACAGCCCCGATGTATCTTTGTCAATCCGGTGGACGATGCCGGGGCGCAGCACGCCGTTGATGCCGGATAGGTCGCGGCAATGGGCGAGCAAAGCGTTCACGAGCGTGCCGCGCATATGCCCGGGCGCCGGGTGGACGACCATGCCGCGCGGTTTGTTGACGACAAGGACATCCTCGTCCTCGTAATAAATGTCGAGCGGAATCGGCTCCGGTTCCACATGAATCGGCTCCGGTTCGGGCGGCGAGATGGCGACCGAGTCACCCGCTTCACATTTGTAATTCGCCTTCACCGTGCGGCCGTTGACCGTCACGAGCCCGTTTTTGATCCATTGCTGCACTTGCGAACGCGACCATTCATCATTCAGCGCCGCGATCACTTTATCGATCCGCTCACCGTCATATTCGTCTTCGATGTGAAACGTGATCGTGTCCATCTACTCATTCCCTTTCTCTGGTGTCGCGAAAAAAAATAGATGAATAAACAGCAAGATGACGCCAACCGTCAGCGCCGAGTCGGCGATATTGAACACCGGAAAGCTGTACGTGCCGATGTGCGTATGAATAAAGTCGACCACTTCTTTCCGGAATACGCGGTCGATAAAATTGCCGATCGCCCCGCCGAGCATCAGCCCAAGCCCCACGCCGGCTAGGCGCTCGGAAGGCTTCAGGCGGCGGATGTAAATCACGATCGCCGCCACGACGATCACCGTAATCAAATAAAAGAGCCAAAACTGCCCTTCCAGCATGCCCCATGCCGCTCCGCGATTGCGGTGCGACGTAATGTAGAGCACGTTGTCGATGATCGGGATGCTTTCCCCAAGTCGCATAGAGCGGACGACAAGCCATTTCGTCCATTGATCGAGGATGATGACCGCCGCCGCAAGCCAATAGTATGCCACCGTGCCAAATCCCCCTGTCCTTCTCATTCATCCTTTTTGCATTGTAGCATAATTCGCCATGGCAAACAAATGAAGCGGCAAAAAGGAGTCAGTCAAGACTTTATAGAGAGCTTTTTTCGATTTACGGCGGCCATCTCAATTAGCCATGATAAGGAGAAGCGACTTCTCACTTCCTGACCATGGAAGCGACAAGAGGAGTGTGCGGCCGGGTGCACTAAACGAACCGACATCGTTCCATAGAAGCTCCTCATCCCCACATTCAGCCGATGGCTTCCAATTCGTTTACCAAAACTCCCGTCCAATCAAAATGGCGGCGATCACGATGCCCACCCCCAGCCACATCATGGGGAGAAGGAGAGACAATGAGTCGACCGGCGCTTGAAACAAAAACAGATGTGGCCACGGCATGAATGTTCCCTGCGTTGCGACTTCCATAAAGGTATAGACCGCGATGACCGATAAGGCGATATCTAGGCTGCCAAAGACGCCTAACAAGGCAAGCCCAATCAACTGGTAAAACGAAAACAGCAGAAACAGGTGCACCAACACGGGTGCGGTGAGAAACATCGTTCCATGAATCCATATGACCGCCGCGACAAGAAGAACGATGCATCCCCCGTGCAAAACAGCATAGCGAACCAAGTCGAAGACGACCGTTTTTCGGTAATGCCATAACAGCGCTTCTTTCGCCCCTTCGTCGTACAAATGGCGGTACAAAAAGACGAGATGCCATCCGGCGATCGGCACGGCGATGCCTTGGATGACGGTGTACGGCAAAAACGGTTCGTCGGAGCGGGCGGACAAGATCCCCATCAACCCGACGCACAGCCCGTAGACGAGAAACGGAAACCAGTACAATCGGCCGAGCAAGCGGCGGTCGAAGGAAAAATGATGGGCGATCGTCTTTTTATCCATGCGCTTCCGCCTCTTTCAATAACGCCAAATATCCGTCCATCAGCCGCGGGGCGACAGGCCGACCGATCGGCTCTTCGGACAAGACGCGCACGACGACGTGGGAAGGCTCTTCGCTCATTTGCACGACTTCGTTGGTGGCCATGACCGAGTCAAGCTCCGCAAATGGCACGTCCAACTCATACGTATAAGGAGCGGCTTTTTGCTTGAGCTCGTCCGGGCTGCCTTCAAACAGCACCGTGCCGCGGTCCAAAACTCCGATTTTGGTGCACAGAAATTCAATGTCCTCGACAAGATGCGAAGAGATGACGATCGTATGGTCATAGCCCAGCCGCTTCAACAAATTGCGAAACCGCACGCGCTCGCGGATGTCAAGCCCGGCCGTCGGCTCGTCAAACAGCAGGATGGACGGTTCCCGAAGCAACAGCATGGCGATGCCCACTCGCCGCCGCATGCCGCCGGACAGCTCGCGCATTTTTTTGTTGATGTGCGAAGACAAGTTGACTTGTTCGATGACCTTCTCGATTTTAGGTCGGCAGGCGACGGGATGTTCACCTTGCAAGACAGCGAGATGCTCAAGCACTTCATACATCGTCAGCTCCGGGTACATCATAAACTCTTGCGGCAAATAGCCGATCTCGTTCACCCGCTTCACCCTCGTGCCGGTGCTGATCGGCTCGTCTCCGAGCGACACCCGTCCGGCATTGAACTCCAACAGGCCGGCCACAATGCGCATCAACGTCGTCTTGCCGGCGCCGTTTGGTCCCAGCAAGCCGTACACGCCGGAGAGGGTGAGGGAGACATCCGATAAAATCGCCTTTTTTTTCACGATTTTCGTCAATCCTTCAATGACGACCGCCAACGCCTTTCACCTCCTGCATTATCTCGATGACGCGATCCCATGTCCAAGCATCGTCCATGTTCTCATACCATGTCCGTAATAATTGCTGTTTTTGGTCTACGTCAAGCGACTGAAACTCGCTATACACTGATTCAATCTGCTTCTGCACGGATTGAGGTTGCGACTCGAACCACTCACTTTTGGAGCTCCAGTCGATCACCGGCAGGTCATTTTTTTGCATCAACCAGCGGGTGGCCAGCGAAATCCACTCGTTGTACATGATCCGCGATCCTTTCGGCGGTACGGAAAGCCGAAGTATTTTTTCGTAAAAATTTTGTTCCATAATATATTGATCGATCCCATATAAGTCATCTGTGTTATATACAAGATGATCGTGTGCGAGAAACGAGGACAGTCCGAAACTAGAGAAGACAATCTTGTTCGGCAACGATGAAACCGCCGTTGATGCGATTTGTTGTACATGACGGAATGTTTTTTCCATCTGGCGGATGACCGTCGGCGCCCGTTCCGCCATGTGCGGCCAATCGGCCGGGTAGATGATCTCATATCCTTGATCGACGAGTTGATGCCCTTGCCCTTTGATCAAGGTGACCGCTTGCGCCTTCCCTCGGTAAACCGTCCCCCGCTTTGGCACATTGCAAAACAGCACATCGCCGTCTACGTTTAAGGTAAACGTATATGTTTCGTCCGGAAAGAATTGATCGGTGAACGCCCCATCCCAAACTGTCATCCCCGCCATCCGATATTCATAAGTCCGATACATGTGCGAAGCCCTCCTTTTCGGATACCACGCTCGATCCGCCAACAGGACGATGCGGCCGTTGGTGTACGGGATGAGCGCCGTATCGACGATCTCATACGAAAACGTGAGCGTCGAGGTGCGTTTCGGCAGCCACACGGTCACGAGATCGCCGTTTCTTGTAAACTTGACGGGCTGATGGTCCGCTTCAATCGAGTGGAGCGGATACAAATGGTACAGTTGAAACGTGGGCCGGTTCGTTTCCAACTGGGACAAGGCCACGCGCACGACCGCACGCGATCCATGCAAGGAAAGGTCATACGACTGGATACGGTAGCGCAAATCGGCGTTCGTCTCTTGTTTCATCTGGCGGTATTCCTCGAGTTCGGTCGTCTGATCGGCCCGAGTGAACGCCTTGGTGTTCGTTTGCAAGGAATGGTAGGCAGTTAGGACGATCAGAAACGGGAAGACGAGAAATGCTTTCAAGACGGCGTTTCGCTCCTTTCTCGTCTGCGTAAAGCGGATCGACGACAACAACGCCAACCCGACAAGGGAAAGAAACCATGCGGCCCATTTCCATTCCCCGCCGCGGTCGACCTCAAACCCGATGTAGGAATCATATGCTCGTTGAATCGCGTGTTTTCCGATAAACAGCAACGACGCCCAGTCGCGGGCATGAACAGTTTTGGATAGATCGATGAACAGCTCCGTCGTCATCGGTCCGGTCAGGATCCACACAAGCAAAATAGCGAAAAAACTGACCTTTTTCGTTTCCAACAGCAGTGCGATGATGACGCCGTACAGGACGGTGAGCACGAGCGGTCCAAACTGATAGACGGCGAGAAACCGAAGCAACGACAAATACAGATCCGAAGGCTCCACCCCAACGAAGAGATACACGATTGAAAAAACGCCGCAGCTCATCATCAGCATGATCCCTTGGTACAGCGCATGAACCGCAAGCAAGGCGCTCATTTTCTCCAGCAAAATTCGGTAGCCATCGGCGAACCATGACGAAACGCCGTAACGAAGTTCGTTGGAATAGAGAAGGTAGAACCACACGATGTAAAAGAGCGAAACGATTTGAACAAGCATGAACACTTCATGAGGGATATCCCCATAACTCTCCATATTGTACGGATCGGTAAAAAATAGTGTAAACCGTACGGCCAGCAAAAGAAAAAACGAGAAACTAGCACCAATGTATAACTTGCTTTTCAACAATCGTTTCCAATAAAAAACAAACAGCCATTTCCATCTCATCGCCGATCAACCGCTTTCTTTCCAAGAAGTTGACAAAAGAAGAATGCGGTCAGGGACCGCTTTATTTTTTACGCGTATCCCTGACTCCTTTATCATCCGGATTCGGCATCGTTATTTGACCGTAATGGTCACGTATCCGCTTGAACCAACCGTTTGGCCCACAATTTGGCCATAATATTTATCGCCTTTTCGTTGTGTAAAATTGCGCGTTTCTTCTTGCCTAGGATTGAGCCAGTTGGTGGAGGCGACGACGCTATCGGGCCACCAATTAATCGATTTGTAAGCATAGCCTCTCGCTTTTAGGGGAGAAGAGGTTATTTGCGGCCAAACGTTAGCCTTTATTGGGGTTTCCGATCTCCCTTACTGATCCATACAATGGTGATGAATGCTGCTAGAAAGATGGACAGCGTTAGCATGATGAATTTGCTGATGAGCATCGGTTCCCAAACCGGTGGTTCGAACAAAAAGATATGCGGCCAAGGCATGAACGTTCCTAATGTGGCCACTTCAAGCACCGTATAAAGAAAAATGATTGTCAATGCGATATTCGTGTTTTTTGTAAGAACAAGGGAGGCAGTGCTGAAAAATAGGTAAAAGAAAGTCAATAGAATGAAATGAATGAGATTCAAAAAAGACAAAGAAGTAATGCCATATCTCCACATGAATGCCCCGCTTAGCATGGCGACCCCTAACAAATGGATGAAAGAATAACGTACGATATCAATCCCAAACCATTGCCTATAATAAGGGATAAGCGTCTCTTGCGCCCCGTCTTCATACAGTTCACCGAATCGATAAATCAAGTGCCAGCCGGAAAACGGGATGAACAGCCCTTGGATGATTATCACATTGTCGTAAATACTTGACGGTTTGCGGGCGACAAGCAAAATAAGCAACAGTGATAGGATGAACATCACTGGTGGAACAAAACAGGCTCCGCCCATTGTTTTTCGGTCAAACACAAAAGCGGCTCTTATCCATTCGATGTAAGCTCTCATCTTGATCCCCCTCTTCTGACAACAGCCAAATAGCCATCGATCAATCGTGGTTTGACCCGTCTCCCCCCTGTTTCCTCATTTTGCGAGAACACTCGTGCGTGAATACCATCTTCTTCTTCGAGAAGCTGTACCACTTCTCTCGCTGCGATCAAGTCATCCAATTCTTCGGGATGTATGCAATATTCCCACACGAAGCCTTCTGCGCAGGACTTCAGCTCAGACGGCGTGCCTTCAAACAACACTTGCCCTTGTTTTAAAATTCCGATTTTGGTGCATAAAAACTCAATATCTTCCACAATATGGGAAGAAATAACAATCGTATGTTCGGAACCAAGCTGTTTGAGCAGATGGCGAAACCGGATTCGTTCTTCAATATCTAAGCCGGCGGTCGGCTCATCAAACAGCAAGATGGATGGCTTTCGCGTCAATAAATGAGCAATTCCCACTCGTCGCCGCATTCCGCCGGACAGCTCAGACATCTTTTTTGTCTCGTGTCCGTTCAAGTTCACTTTTTGAATGGCTTCAGCAACGGCTGCGTGCCGTTTGTGTTTGTCCATCATTCCTTGCAATAAGGCGAGATGGTCAAGCGCTTCTTCGACCGTAATGTTAGGATAGACCATGAAATCTTGCGGCAAATAACCGATCCGTTCAGGGGCTTTCACATATTTTCCTTTGGTACAGCTTTGTCCATCAATCGCCACCTGTCCATCATTCATGGGTGTCAAGCCAGCCAAGATTTTCATCAATGTTGTCTTGCCAGCTCCGTTCGGTCCAACTAACCCGTAAATCCCTTCCATACAAAGCGATACATTGGATAAAATGATTTGTTTTTTGATTCGTTTTGTGACGCTGGATATATGGATCATGTCTGTCCCTCCCGAACCATGCGGATAAGTTGGATGGTTTTCTCCCAGCTATCGTCTGCTCCTTCCTTGATTTGTTTATACCATAAAGCCAAAAATTTTTGTTTTTTCCTATCCGATAAGCGTTCATATTCCCCAAACAGCTGCCTGAGCTCTTCCTCCGTTTTCCCATCAGGAGAGTCCACTGACAAAGCTACATCAAACGTCAAATCTCCTCCGGAATAGGGAAGGGCCAATTGTTGCTGGAACCATCTTGTCAGCAATGCTTGAAACACTTCTTTTTGTCTCGATGAATGCGTTTCCTTCCAAAGAAGTCCTTCCGTTAAAATTTCCGGCAAATACATCAATGTTCCTTCTTGGGAGTGAAGGGAATATGGCGTATCAATTTGAAGAAGCAAATGATCGCTTCTATATACGCTCCGTTGTTCACCATGGGGAGCGAGCAACACGATATTTGTCGGCAACTTTACCCCTTTTAAGCCGAACATCTGAACGGTGTCGTGGTGAATGCGTCGCACGTGACGTTCAAAGACGGACCAATCCTGCTCAAGATTGGACCAATCGGCGGGGTACACGATCTGCCATGGTCCGATCCTTTCTTTCAAAAACATTCCCGCTATAGCTGTAATGCCGCTGGACACAACTCCTTCGTACATTCCGTCGCTCCGGAGCGGCAAATTCGTATAAAACGGCACCGTTCCATGAAATGACAACGTATAGTGGATCGGATGGCTCGGTTGCATCGATACAGGCGCCGGACTGGAATGAACGTTCACAAAGGCAAACGGTGCATGGTCGGCTTTTGTCGGCAACCAGCTGAAGTCGCTCGGCAAAAACAAATAGCGCGGTGAAACGGGAATTTGTGCCGAATCGTTCATTTGATACTCAAATGTCCATTCATCGGTCAAGCGATTTGATGATCGTTTGACCGTGATGACATCCCCTTGTTGAATAAACGGCAACTGTTTTCCGGTTTGATCAGTGATTTGTTTCAGAGAAAAATGATGGTAAAGCACAAACGACAGTGTGTTGCCCTGAATTTGTCGCAAGGTCGCTTTCACTTTGGCATGTACACTATTTTTGGCCTCCAGCTGAATGTCGTACCGTTCAATCGAATAGCGCAATGTGCTCGGTGAAATGGTTGGGTTATGAGTTCGATAGAAATCGTTTTCTTGATCCAAATCAGCATAACTAAACACCAGTTTGCTTCCTGTGCAAATATGCGGAAACACCCAAGCATCACCCGCCAAAAGCAAAGTAACGCCTATGATAATGGCCGCTTTCTCCTTTGTAGTGCGGGCTGTTTTCCAAAGAATGGCCCATACCGCCATCATCGAGGTTAGAATCCAAAACAATAGTTTCATATACGTCGGAAGGCTGACGTTGTATCCAATAACATCACGAAATACATCGTCCATATTCAACGGACCGATGTAGAACAAACTACGGACGTCGGAAAAGGGGAGGCGCTGGAAATAACGAGAAAACAATTGGGTATTCACCGGGCCGATTGCCAGCCAAATGATCACCATCCAAGCAAAGCTTAATCGGCTTTTCCCGAACAATAGAGCAGTGAAAATACCAAGAAAAAAGGCAAATACGAGTGGCAATAACCAATATGCGACGATATACGATATCGTTTCGGTATACAACGAAGAAAAGGGAAGGCTCCATGTCCGATAAAACTGCCATACGAGTACAACTTGCAGACTAGTGAAGAATGCAAGAAACAACAGGTGATTGGCCAACAAGGCTGCGATTTTCAACGCTGTGATACGCAATGAACCGGCAAATAAAAGATTGGCGCCAAATCGATATTCATCAGAGAACAACTTGTAAAAAAACACCATAAACAGCAGCATGGCCGCTTGAACGATTAGCGTCATTTCCCCGACAAAATTTCCATAATCCGTCTTACCAAACGAATCGTACTGGCGAATGAGAAAACGCATCATCAACATGATGAACCAAAAAGTGTATGTTCCCACATAGAGAATGCTTTTTCCCATATGTTTGGCATAAAACCATGATAGGCGAGCAAACAAAGTCATAAGCTGTCACTCCATTTTCGAGCATGGTCGTATCGATGAACGATAAAAGGGAGCAAGCGAATGTCGGCGAACCGTTTTGACCATTCGCTTGCTTGTTAAATGAAGAGTCTAATTTTAATTCACAGTTACTTTTGCTTCACCATAAATAGAGGTCGTGTTGGCTTGTGTATATGCTTCAGCATAGTAGAAAGCCCCATTTTCAGCTGTAAAAGATTTTTTACTGTTTGTGATGGATAGGCTATTGCCGAAGCAACTATTGAATCAGGCCACCAGTTGATTTGTTTTTTAGCATATCCTTGTACATAAAATGCAGGACCTGATGAAGAGACTGCTAATGTTCCAGAAGTCCCGGTAGCCTTCACTGGTGCTCCTTTGGCAGAACTATTCCCTAATTCCATATAATTTCTTCTTGTAGTGAGAAATGGTTTATAAACAAGGAAACGAGTATGTTGCACTTGAATTTGTTTGTAAGGACCATTGATCAAGGAGAGACAAGGGAGATGGCTCCCATGCCAACGGTACTTTTCCTTTCCGACAATCATGTTGACTCGTGTACATGTTTTCGTTTCCACATTGGAATGAAGCGTTCCGGATGAGTCGATATCGTAAAGCGTTGAATCCATGGACTGTGGATACCAGTTGGCTTCAAATGGCAACAACGTGACGCCCGATATCAACGGATAAAAGGTTGAGCCGAACGTATGCCGATAATAGATCGTCATGGATGGGGCGCCGTTGGTCTGCACCTGAACAACGTTTCCTTGTTGTTGAAAGGGGAAACGCTTCCCTCCGCCTTGGATGTGATCGATTTGAAATTGCTCGTTGATCGAAAAACGAACGGTGTGTTCTTTCGGATGCAGAGAGAGTGTGGCTTTGATCGGATACGTGGATTTCGGATTCACCTCGATCTCCTTGATTTTCCAATATCCATGCAACGGGATGTTCTTGGGCTGAGCCTGATGTTTAATTTGTTGATAGAGTTTGACGTCGTTTGCCAACAGTTTGGCAGAAGACGATCTTTTGCGGGGTTGGCATGATGTCATTCATCGCGATCCAGTGAATTGGAGTCGAGGTGAACAACGAAACATGCAAACGGAAGCTGAAGAGCAGCCAGACAGCCATTCCAATCGGAACCAAATATTTCGTATATAAGATCCATTCCGCTGGATTGGTGGTATGGGGATTGAGGCATACAAACATCAAAACCCCAGAAAATACGAATATGAAACTAGCTTCTGCTTTTAAGCGGGACGCCATTCTTGAAATGAACACCCATTTCATATGGAATGCCCTCTCTAATCATGAATTTGAAATGTTTGTAAAATTCAATGGCATTATAAAAAAAAAAGAAGAAGATGTCAACCTTTTACATGGAAATTCACAATATATTCACAAATAATAGGAAAATTGCGCTATAAACCTTATAATTTTAAGCAAACGTGTGGTCGAAGATAATGGAGTAAATGCGACGGAGGCTCATGAGACACGGAGTTTGACAGAATTGGTTCAACTATAGAATTGATTCAACTGCACAACTGAATTTATACACTGCAACATCCTGCACTTTTTCTTGACAAAAACCCTCTGATCCCATTGCGCTTTTTACACCATCGTTTTGGTTTTTTTCCTCCACCAAAAGCAAGCGGCAAGGCCGCCCCAAGGCAACCTGCCGCTTTTCGCTACGCGGAATAATGTTCGTTCACAATGTGCGCACAACGCGGGCAAAGCGTTGGATGCGATGGATCGGCGCCGACTTCTTTCGTCACCGTCCAGCACCGCTCGCACGTCTCGCCTTCGGCCGGGCGAACGAGGACCGCCACATGGGTAAGCCGTTCGGCTTCGGCCGGTGCGGCGTCGTACGGCTCATCGGCGATCGAAAAGGCCGAGACGATGAGGAGCTGGCGCAAATCAGCGTCGAGCGACGCCAACAGCTTGCGCGCCTCGTCTTTCGGATAGATCGTGACGCTGGCGGTCAGCGATTTGCCGATCACTTTTTCATTGCGGGCGTTCTCGAGCGCTTTGAAAATATCATCGCGCACATCCATAAACGCATCCCATTTCGCCAACAGCGCTTCTTCGCCATCGATGGCGATCGGCTCCGGCATGTCGGTGAGCTGGACGCTTTCGACGTTTTCTCTCCGGTTCGGGATATGCTCCCACACTTCATCGGCCGTGTGCGGCAAAATCGGGGCGATGAGCTTCGCCAACGCGACAACCGTCTCGTACAGCACCGTCTGCACGGCGCGGCGGGCGCGCGAATCAGCCGCTTCAATGTACAAAATGTCTTTTGCCATATCCAAATAGAACGCGCTCAACTCAACCGTGCAAAAATGGTTCATCTCATGATAGACGGCGGCGAAATCGTAGCTGTCATACGCTTTTTTCACTTTGGCGATCAGCTTGTTCAGCTTTGCCAGCATATAGCGGTCGACTTCGCCAAGCTCCCCAACCGGAACGGCGTTTTGGTTCGGATCGAAGTCGAACAAATTGCCGAGCATAAACCGGAACGTGTTGCGGATTTTCCGGTACACTTCCGACACTTGTTTCAAAATATGATCAGAAATGCGCACGTCGGCCTGATAGTCAACGGAGGCAACCCAAAGACGCAAAATGTCGGCGCCAAATTGTTCCATCACTTTCGCCGGCACGACGACGTTGCCGAGCGATTTGCTCATTTTCCGCCCCTCGCCGTCTAAAACGAAGCCGTGGCTCAACACCTCTTTATACGGTGCTTTGCCGGTGACGGCGACCGCCGTCGACAACGACGAGTTAAACCAGCCGCGATATTGGTCAGACCCTTCCAAGTACAAATCAGCCGGACGCGCGAGATCATCGCGCTCGACGAGCACCGCTTGATGCGACGAGCCGGAGTCAAACCAGACGTCCATAATGTCCGTTTCTTTCGTAAAGATGCCGTTCGGGCTTGACGGATGGGTGAATCCTTCCGGCAATAAGTCTTTCGCCTCGCGCTCAAACCAAACGTTCGAACCGTATTGGCGGAACAAGTTCGACACATGCTCGATCGTCTCATCGGTGATAATCGGCTCGCCGTTTTCGCCGTAAAAGACCGGAATCGGCACACCCCAGGCGCGCTGGCGGGAAATGCACCAGTCGCCGCGGTCGCGCACCATGTTATGGATGCGGATTTCGCCCCATTCCGGCACCCATTTCGTTTCCTTAATGGCGTCAAGGAGCTGGCCGCGAATTTTATCAATCGAGGCAAACCATTGCGTCGTCGCCCGGAAGATCGTCGGCTGCTTCGTCCGCCAGTCGTGCGGATACGAGTGGGTGATGAAACCGAGCTTCAGGAGCGCTCCAACTTCTTCGAGCTTTTGCGTAATCGCTTTGTTCGCCTCATCGTAAAACATTCCTGCAAACCCGGGTGCTTCCTCGGTCATGTAGCCGCGTTCATCGACCGGGCAGAGAACCGGAAGCCCGTATTTTTGCCCGACGACAAAGTCGTCTTCCCCGTGGCCTGGCGCCGTATGGACGCAGCCGGTGCCGGCGTCGGTCGTGACGTGCTCGCCGCAGACGACCAACGAATCGCGCTCGTAGAACGGATGTTTCGCGACGACGTACTCAAGTTCTTTTCCTTTTACGGTTTTAACGACGGACCACGACGCCCAGCCGACTTCGTTCGCCACCGATTCGGCCAAGGCGGCGGCGACAACGTATTTCTGCCCGTTGGCGTCGATGACATGGTAGTCCAGGTCCGGGTGAACAGCAATCGCCAAGTTCGCCGGAATCGTCCACGGCGTCGTCGTCCAAATGACGATCCGCACGTCGCCGTCCAGCACACCTTTGCCGTCTTTGACCGGAAACGCGACATAAATTGACGGTGAGCGTTTGTCTTTGTATTCGATTTCCGCTTCGGCGAGCGCCGATTCGCTCGACGGCGACCAATAGACCGGCTTCAGTCCTTTGTAGATGAGCCCTTTTTTCGCCATTTCACCGAACACTTTCATTTGCTGGGCTTCGTATTCCGGCTTGAGGGTGATATACGGGTTGTCCCAATCGCCGCGCACCCCGAGCCGTTTAAACTGCCGGCGCTGGTTGTCGATTTGTTCATACGCGTACTGCTCACACCGCTTGCGAAACTCGGCGACGCTCATCGATTTGCGGTCGACGCCTTGTTTCGTAAGCGCCGTTTCAATCGGCAAGCCGTGCGTATCCCAGCCGGGCACGTACGGCGCACAAAAACCGTTCATCGATTTATAGCGGACAATGATATCTTTTAAAATTTTGTTTAGCGCATGCCCCATATGAATATCGCCGTTGGCGTACGGCGGGCCGTCGTGCAGGACAAACAGCGGCCGGCCTTTCGTCCGCTCCTGCACTTTCCGGTAAATGTCCATGTCCTCCCATTTTTTTTGCATTTCCGGTTCCCGCTTCGGCAAATTGCCGCGCATCGGAAACTCGGTTTTCGGCATGAGCAATGTGTCTTTGTAATCCATCGCTGCTCCTCCTTTGAACAATATAAAATAAAAAACCGTTCTCTCCCGGCAAGGGACGAGAACGGTCTCGCGGTACCACCCTTTTTGGCCATGCAAAGGCACAGGCCCACTTTTCATTCGTAACGGGAATGACGCGCCATGGCCTACTCGTTGTTTCGGCATGGAACTCCAGGGTGATGTTCACTCTTGCGCCGGTGCCGGGCTTCCACCATCCCCGGCTCGCTGCGACCGGTCGTGCAAGAGCTACTGTCCCTTTCATCGTTGATGGTTATTCGCAATTCATAACGGAAAAAAGCCGACCGCCTCCCACGGCGGCTGAGGCGGAGATTTTGCCAATCACTTAGAACGGAACCGTTCCATGGGCAATGGTTTGCCCTCCATCCGGAGATAAAAATCCCGTGTCCGTGCGGCATTTTCACGGAAAAGTTCCATGGGCAACGTTTTGCCCTCCACCCGGGGATGAAAATCTCGCGTCAGGCGGGCATTTTCACAGAAAAGATCCATGGGCAGTGATCTGCCCTCCACCCGGGGATGAAAATCC
Organism: Geobacillus sp. B4113_201601; assembly: GCF_001587475.1. NCBI lineage: Bacteria > Bacillati > Bacillota > Bacilli > Caryophanales > Anoxybacillaceae > Geobacillus > Geobacillus sp. B4113_201601. Next base: position 110,574 of record NZ_LQYX01000121.1, on the reverse strand, counting down.
GCGTCAGTCCTGCATTTTCACAGAAAAGTTCCATGGGCAGTGATCTGCCCTCCACCCGGGGATGAAAATCCGCGTCAGGCCTGCATTTTCACAGAAAAGTTCCATGGGCAATGGTTTGCCCTCCACCCGGGGATGAAAATCTCGCGTCAGGCGGGCATTTTCACGGAAAAGATCCATGGGCAGTGATCTGCCCTCCACCCAGGGATGAAAATCCGCGTCAGGCCTGCATTTTCACAGAAACGTGAAGAGCTGTGCCTCAACGGCGATCAAACGAGCCGCGAGATTTTTTGCCAATTATTATAGCGGAAATGCCTTCCGTTCGTCAAGGCTGTGACAGCGGTTCTTTCGCCCCTTCTTCCCAATCCGGCGCTTCATACTCCATCAGCTCGTCCCAATCGCGGCTGTTGATCATATCGAGCTGGGCCTCGACCAACATGCGGAAACGGGCGCGGAACACTTTCGACTGCCGCTTCAGCTCCTCGATCTCGAGGGCGATTTTCCGCGATTTCGCCAATGCATCGCTGATGATGCGCTCGGCGTTTTTTTCCGCCTCTTTAATGATCAGCTTCGCCTCTTTTTGCGCGTTTCGCTTGACTTCCTCAGCCGCTTCTTGGGCGACGAGAATCGACTTGTTTAGCGTTTCCTCAATATTGGAAAAATAGTTCAGCTTCTCTGTCAGCTCCGCTACTTTATCTTCGAGCTGCTTTTTCTCGCGAATGAGCATTTCGTAATCTTTAATGATTTGATCCAAAAACTCGTTGACTTCATCCTCATCATATCCGCGAAATCCACGGCTGAATTCCTTGTTGTGAATATCCAATGGCGTTAACGGCACAGCGGCCACCTCCGTCTTCATCGTTCCTTTTCTTCTTTGTTCGACAAGGTTTGCCGATTTCCTGCTGCCATTTGATTATTTTTGCCAACCGATGCGCACGAGCCAGCGCTCTTTCTTTGTCGGCCCTTCCACAGCCATTAGCTTGCAGCGGCCAAACCCGCGCGCCGACAATACATCGCCTGGGCCGCAGAGAAAATCGGGCTTGTCCACCACTTTCCAGTTGACTTTGACAAGCCCGTTTTCCACCAGCGCCCGCGCTTTCTCGCGCGCGAGACGGAACGCCTGGGCAAGCAGCGCATCCAGTCGAAGCGAAGAGACGGTCACCGTCCCTTCTTGCCATCGTTCTTCAACCGGCAAGACAGCGGAAAGCGGCAGCGGCTCCAACGCCACCGGAGCTTTGCCGATCGCTTCGATGTGCAGACGGACGTAGTCGGCGACTTCGGCAGCGGCAAAAAATTGAATGTCCGAACCTTGAACAAGGACGTCGCCAAATTTGCCCCGCCGCAATCCGAGCGACATGAGCGCGCCGAGAACATCGCGATGCCCGAGGGAGACGAATTTCACCGGATAACGAACGGCAAAAAGCGCGATCTCATAATCGTTTTCCTCCGGGGCAAAATAGGGCGGATAAAGCAGCCCACGCTTGCGTTCGGCAAACGAAGCCCCGCCAAAAAACGAAACGCGCACGTCCCCGCCGCTGCCGATGAGGCTTTGCACGATCTGCTGCTCGCGCGGATCGAGAAAATCGGTGAGCTTCGGAGCGTATTGGCGGCTCACCATCTCCTTCCACTCGAGCACTTGATCGATGAACGGGCGCTCCTCTTGGCGAAAATGCTGATACCATTCCATCAAAATTCACCTTGCTTTCCTCAACGAAAGACAGACATATTGTCCGTTCCGCTTCCAACACCGGCGCAAGACCGGCCCGGGCAACGAGCGGGCGATGCCCTTCCCCGCCAACCCGATCGGTTCAGCCGCCAACGCCGCCCCTAAATTTGCGCTTGCAGAATGTCAAACAAGGCATAAAGCCCCCTCGTGGCGAACTCAAGGACAAGAAAGGCGATGATCGGTGAAATGTCGATGATGCCAAGCGGCGGAATGACGCGTCGAAACGGCTCTAAATACGGCTCGCAAATAGTAGCGAGCAGCTGACCGAACCGCGAGTCGCGCGCATTCGGAAACCACGACATCAAAATGTAAATGATCAAGGCGTACGAATACACTTGAATCAACGTCGTCAAAAATGTAAGCACATAATCCAAGCGCTACCACCTCTTCATCGGTCTGTCATCCTCGCTGTCAAGCGAAATCGAACCGCTGACATCGACATTTTCCGGCGTGCATAAAAAAATTTTCGCGCCGACTTGCTGAATGTCGCCGCCAATGGCGTACACGGTGCCGCTTAAAAAGTCGACGATCCGCTTCGCCTGTTCGTGCTGAATGCGCTGCAAATTCACGATGACGGCGCGCCGGCTTTTCAAATGGTCGGCAATCTCCTGCGCCTCGGCATACACGCGCGGCTCGACAAGCACGACTTTCGCCGATTTTTGCACGCTTTGCAAGCTGACAACGTTCGATTTGCTCGCCGTTTTCGGCGCCGGCGCTTCCTCTTCCGGCTGCGACGCTTCGTACTCTTCTTCATAGTCTTCGTAATCTTCTTCTAAAAAATAATCACGAAATTTTTTCATCAATCCCACCGAATCCACCTCCTACAGTGATCCAACTAGTGCGCTGCCGATGCGGATCCATGTCGCTCCTTCCTCAACCGCGATCACGTAATCGTTCGACATGCCCATCGACAGCTCGGTGCATGGCGCATGAGCCCAGCCGAACTCCTGAACGCGCTCCTTCAGCACCCGCAAACGGCGGAAGCAGGAGCGCAGCACCGCCTCGTCATCCGTGTGCGGCGCCATCGTCATCAATCCGACTACCTCGATGCGGGAAAACGAGCGAAGCTGCTCGATAAACGGGATCGTCTCCTCGGGAGCGAGTCCGTGTTTCGTCGCCTCGCCGGATACGTTCACCTGCACAAAACATTTCACCGGCCGCGCCGCCCGCTTCTCGATCTCTTTGGCGAGCGACAGGCGATCGAGCGAATGAATGTAATCGACTTTGTCGATGACCTCTTTCACCTTGCGCGATTGAAGCGTTCCGATAAAATGCCATGTCGCTCGATTGCCGAGCGCTTCGTATTTCTCGAGCAGCTGCTCGGAACGGTTTTCACCCAAGTCGCCGATGCCAGCATGGAGCACTTCTTGCGCCCTTGCCGCATCCACATATTTCGTGACGGCGATGATGCGTACGTCGGCCGGGTTGCGGCCAACGCGCGCGCAAGCCGCTTCCACTTGTCGGCGGATGAGAGCCAAGTTGTCGCGCACCGTCATGATCATTCCTCCCTTCGGCCGATGAACGCCACCATTCTTCCGGTCGTCCCGCGGTCGCGGCGGTGGGAAAAAAACAGCGTTTCCTCACAGCTTGTACAGCGCTCGGACACCCAAATTTGGCTGTTCGGAACACCGGCGGCGAGCAACTGAAGCCGATTGGCTTCCTTGAGATCGAGGGCATATTGCCCACGGCTTGTTTCCCGCCATGGCAGCGGGCAATCCTTCGGAAGAGTCGCGCGCAAACCGGCGATCACCCGATCATCGACCGTGTAGCAGCACGGACCGATAGCGGGGCCAATGGCGACATAGATGGCGTCTGGCTCCACCCGTTCTTGGTACCGCCAATGCTGCACCATCTTTGGGGCAATCCCGCGCGCCGTTCCCCGCCAGCCGGCATGAACAAGGCCGAACAGTCCCGCCGACGGCGCCGCCAAGTAAACGGGCACGCAATCAGCGAAACAAAGAGCCAACAACACCCCCGACTCCGCTGTGTACAACCCGTCAACGCCCGGGATGGCGGTGCCCCAATCATCGGTCCCTTTTCCGCGGTCGTGTTTGGTCACTTTCTGAATCTCGGCACCGTGCACCTGCTCGCCACACACCCAATGCTCAAGCGGAAAAGCGAGCCATTCTCCGAGGCGGCGGCGATTGTTGACGACAGCCGCGCGCTCGTCGCCGACATGCAGCCCCATATTGAGCGAGGCAAACGCCCCTTTGCTTTCTCCTCCTTGTTTTGTCGTCATCCCAACGACCGCCCCAGCAAACGGGGGTGCCGTACAGCGGAGCCAGCCGTGGGAGTCGTGTTGAAACACATCCGGCATTCGCGTCAACTCCACGCCTGTTTGTCGTTTTTTCATCACTTTTTTTCCTATTTTATCATAGTTTGTTGACGGATGATAACCTTTATTTGTGATTTTGTCGAAATCTTGCCGGTGATGTCGCGAAACGTAGCGCCGCGGCAGCTGAGTGCCGATCCCTCCGCCCTATCGACACTGCACCCTAAAACGCCGGGCGAAGCGGGGACAACGGGCCGGCGCGCGGACGCGTCCCCATGCCTGCGGGCGTGTTGTTCATCCCCCATCGGCATCATGAAGGCGAACTAAAATGACATCAGCGCCAATTTTGACAATGTTTTGCCACGGAATGACGATCGCTTCCTCGCGCCCGAACAGCCCAAGCATTTTTCCGGCGCCTAGAATGATGAGCGAACGAATTTTGCCCGTATCTAAATCGATGTCAATATCGCCAATATTGCCAAGCTTTTTTCCGTTGGCCACATTGACGACATCTTTCGTCTGAAACTCGGAAATTCTCATCATCGATTCTTCCCCGCCTTTCCTCTTCCCTCTCTTTCATCTATATGACGGGCGCGGAACGGTTATGTACCAAAGAAAAAAGGCTGCCCAGGCAGCCGTTACACTTGAATGTTTTTGTTCATTTGCCGGATCGCCGCTTTTTCCAGCCTTGACACTTGCGCTTGGGAAATACCGATTTCCTCGGCTACTTCCATTTGCGTTTTTCCTTGGAAAAACCGTTTCCGGATGATCATTTTTTCCCGCTCATTCAGCCGCCGCAACCCTTCCTTCAGGGCGATCTCTTCAATCCATTGGCTGTCACGGTGGCGCTCGTCGCTCAGCTGATCCATCACGTAAATCGGGTCGCCGCCATCATTGTAAATCGGCTCAAACAATGAAACCGGATCTTGAATGGCATCAAGGGCGAAAACGACTTCCTCATGGGCAACGCCGAGCTCTTTCGCGATCTCTTCTGTCGAAGGCTCTTTCGCCGTCTCGCTCATGAGCCGCTCCCGCACTTGCAACGCTTTGTAGGCGATGTCGCGCAGCGAGCGGGAGACGCGGATCGGGTTGTTGTCGCGCAAATAGCGGCGAATCTCGCCAATAATCATGGGAACCGCATAGGTGGAAAATTTCACGTTTTGATTGAGGTCAAAATTATCGATCGATTTCATAAGTCCGATGCAGCCGACTTGGAATAAATCATCTACAAACTCGCCGCGGTTGTTGAAGCGCTGAATGACGCTCAACACGAGGCGTAAATTGCCGTTGACTAGTTTTTCCCTCGCTTCTAAATCCCCTTCGTGCATCCGCCGAAACAGTTCACGCATTTCCTCGTTTTTGAGGACGGGAAGCTTCGAAGTATCTACGCCGCAAATCTCGACTTTGTTCCTTGTCAAGTTGTTCCCTCCCATCAGGAGATGCTAAGTCGTCAGTTTTCAGTATCTCCTCGGGAGGGAAAAATATGCACAGCCTGTCCAACATGGAAAAAGCGGCGAAGCCTCGCCCCGCCGCCTGTCTACATCATTTTATTAAATTCTTTGCGCAACCGTTTAATGATCCGCTTCTCCAACCGCGATATGTACGATTGCGAGATGCCGAGCAAATCAGCGACATCTTTTTGCGTTTTTTCTTCACCGCCTGACAGGCCAAAACGCAGCTCCATAATTTGCTTCTCACGATCGCTCAGCTGGCGCAAGGCGTTGAGCAGCAGGCGCCGGTCGACGTCCGCTTCCAAGTCTTTCGTAATGACGTCGTCTTCTGTGCCAAGCACATCGGACAGCAGCAGTTCGTTGCCGTCCCAATCGATATTCAACGGCTCATCAAACGATACTTCGGCCCGCACTTTATTGTTGCGGCGCAAATACATTAAAATTTCGTTTTCAATGCAGCGGGAGGCGTATGTGGCCAGCTTGATCTTTTTCTCCGGGTTGAACGTGTTGACCGCTTTGATGAGGCCGATCGTTCCGATGCTGATCAAATCTTCAATGTGAATGCCGGTGTTCTCAAACTTGCGCGCGATGTAAACGACGAGGCGCAAGTTGCGCTCAATAAGCAGCGATCTGGCCGTCTCATCGCCAGCGGCAAGCCGCGCGATCAGCTGCTCTTCCTCCTCTTTTGTCAGCGGCGGGGGAAGCGCCTCACTGCCGCCGATATAATAAATTTCATCCGCCTTCAGGCCGATTTTCGCCAGCAGCTTATACAGCCAGTACATGAAACGAAATTTCCATCTTTTCATGAAAATCCCCCTTCTAAACGCATCAAAAGCGAGTATGATATAGTAACGAGCTACGAAACCGACTGTTTTTTCCCATTAACAGCCTACCGCTCCGGCAGGTCAAGAAGCGCCTACGAAGCCGTTACGTTCCTTCCCGTCTGCACCATTTTCGGATGGACGATGCAGTCATACTCCCCATCGGCTGACAACGGTTCCGTGCTGAGCGCGACGAGCCCGTGCGCCACCTCCAGCCACTCGTTTTCATACCGCAGCATTACGCCATCCGGCTTAATGGCCATCATCCATTGCGGGCCGCTGCCAACGGAGCGATACGGGATGAGGCGAAGACGGTCCATCCATCGTTCTGGAAGAGCGTCTAAGGACGCATGGCTGCCGAGGCAAACGAGCAAGTCTTCCGGCAGCACCCCTTTCGCTTTTTCCCGCTCCACCACCATCACCGGCGTTTTCGTCAGCGGATCGACGAGCTGATTTCCGCTGTCGATCAAGCCGCGGAGCGCGAGCGTTCGCCCGTCCCAGATGACGGTGACGTCGATGATATGCTCAAACCGAAGTTTTTTTTCGCGAATCGCTTCCACACGGCGGCGCGAAAACAGCCATAAAACCGGAAACCCGACGATCACAAACAGCCAGCTGATCGGGTCGCCCGCTCCGGGCTGGCGCATGAAAAGAAGCCCTTGCCGAACCGACCAATGCTGGGCGAAAAAGTAATGGACCGCCAGCATGCCGCCACCGACAGCGAAGGTGGCAAAATAAAACGCCAGCATGTTTTCAAGCAAATAACGCGGCCGTTTAAAACCGAAAGCGGCGAGCACAATCAGCACCGACACGCCGATTTTGCTCAGCGGATGTTGGGCGATGGCGGCAGCAGGGGTGAATAACAGCACCACGAGCATGGAGCCGATGAGCGCTCCGGCCAACAATCGCCACCAGACGATCGGCCGCTTGAGCATAAGCGCCGTCAGCCACAGAAGCAGCGCGTCAAAGCAAACGTTTAGCAGCCAAATGACATCGAGATAGACGACCAAAACAAAAGCCCTCCCCCGCCCCCAGCGGCTTTGTCTGAAACAAGTATATAGCACCTGCCAGCAGGAAGTCTGTCAATCGGTGGCCGTGAAAAAAAGGATGTTTTGTCAAAGCGAAGGGAATCGCGGCAGATCAACGGCAAGCGCCAAGGAGCCGTTTCGTTTCGTGTCGCATCATGCCAAGGGGAACGAAAAGAGAAGCCGAAAAACCCAAGAGCGCGGCCGCCTGACCGTGTTTGCTGAAACGCGGCAGCCAAATGAAAAGAAGCGCCCGCCGCACGCCCCCTTGCGGCCCGTTCCCCGCCGCCGATGCCAAAAGACAGCAAGCACACGTCAACACCTAAGCAAAAAAAACGAGGGTGTCCCGAAAGGATCGAGACACCCTCTTTCGTTGCTATATATACGGGCTGACTGCTTCTGCCGCACGATACGTTGCGCCAATCTTGAAGAGAGATAACCTTTTGGGTCAGCCTCTCTTTCATCGCTATAGGCGGTTGCTGTCGTCCGTTGCCGTCCGCAGCTGCTACTATCTGCGGCCGCTGCTAGCGGCGACGGTTGCGGTTTCGCAAGAAGGCGGGAATATCGAGCGGGTCTTCCGCTTGCCCCGAACGGAGCGCCGCGTAATCTTGCGCCGGTTCGTCGCGCTTTTCCCGTTTCGGTGCTGGCGCGGCCTTCGTTGCCGTGCCGATGCGCGGCGGACGCGACTGCGAAGCGACGTTTTCGTTGAATCCGGTCGCGATGACCGTCACGATGATTTCATCCTTTAAGTTCTCGTTAATCACGGAACCGAAGATCATGTTCACTTCCTGATCGGCCGCCGAAGCGACGATATCGGCCGCTTCCTGCACCTCATACAAACTCAAGTTCATCCCGCCGGTGATGTTCATGAGCACCCCTTGCGCGCCATCGATGGACGTTTCGAGCAACGGGCTGGAGATGGCCTTTTTCGCCGCCTCCGCCGCCCGGTTTTCCCCGCTGGCGATGCCAATCCCCATCAATGCCGAGCCTTTATTGGACATGATCGTTTTCACATCGGCGAAGTCAAGGTTGATGAGCCCCGGCACGGCGATCAAGTCGGATATGCCTTGCACCCCTTGGCGCAATACGTTGTCCGCTTCGCGGAACGCCTCGAGCATCGGCGTGTTTTTGTCCACAATTTCGAGCAGCCGATCGTTAGGGATGACGATGAGCGTGTCGACCGCTTCCTTCATGGCGGCGATGCCGCTGGCCGCTTGAGTTGCGCGTTTCCGCCCTTCAAAGGTGAACGGACGGGTCACGACACCGACCGTCAGCGCCCCTAATTCACGGGCGATTTGGGCGATGACCGGCGCTGCTCCCGTTCCCGTGCCGCCGCCCATGCCGGCGGTGACAAACACCATGTCGGCGCCGCGCAGCGCCTCTTCGATTTGCTCCTTGCTCTCCTCAGCCGCTTTTTTTCCCACTTCCGGGTTCGCCCCCGCACCTAAGCCGCGTGTCAGCTTTGCCCCGATTTGCAGCTTGATCGGCGCTTTTGACAAGTTGAGCGCCTGCGCATCGGTATTGACTGCGATAAATTCGACACCTTGCACCCCGTGCTCAATCATTCGATTCACGGCGTTGTTGCCGCCGCCCCCGACCCCAATCACCTTGATCGTTGCCAACTGATCAACCGTTGTCTCAAACTCCAACATTGCCGAATCCTCCTACATTTCAATCTCTATTCGAAGAAAGAACCGAAAAATCGTTTGACTTTCCTTCCGAAATGGTCCTCTTTCTTTTTGGGCTTCATCTGCTGTTTCGGCGCGGGGCGGTCCGCCGGCTCCGCGGCAGCAGCGGCCGGGACCGCTTTCCCTTGCAGCTGCGCCTGCCGATAGGCGAACTTGAGCAGCCCGACGCCAACCGTATATTGCGGGTCACGCACGCCGATATAGTCTGGCATGGCAACGCGAACGCTTGTCCCGAGCACCATATGGGCCAATTCAAGCAGCCCCGGCAGATTGGCCACGCCGCCGGTCAGCACATAGCCGCCGGGAAGATCGCGAAACCCGAGCCGGCGCACTTCCTGCTGGACCATTTGCAGCATTTCTTCCGCTCGCGCTTCAATAATGTCAGCAATCTCGAGCTGACTGAACTGTTGGTGCTGATCCGTGCCCATGATCGGGACGCTGAACACTTCCTCTTCAGAAGCGTAATCGTAGCACGCATGCCCGTGCTTCAGTTTGATTTTTTCCGCGTCATCCGTTGTCGTTCGCAACCCGATCGCCAAATCTTTCGTAATATGCTCGCCGCCGACCGGCAGCGAGGAAACGGCTTGAAGCGCCCCTTGTTCAAAGACGGCTACCGTTGTCGAGCCGCCCCCAAGATCGACCAACGCCGCTCCCAAATGCCGCTCGTCATCGGACAGCGCAAGCGAGCCGGCGGCTAGCGGCTGAAGGCAAATGTCGCTGATCTCCAAGCCGGCTCGCTCCACGCAGCGAAGAAGATTATGTAACACGGTCTTCGCGCCAGTGATCATAGTCCCTTCCATTTCCAGACGGACGCCGAGCATGCCGCGCGGGTCATGAATACCGTCCAGTCCATCGACGATAAACTGGCGCGGAACGACGCCAATAATCTCCCGATCGGGGGGAATCGAGACGACTTGAGCCGCATCGATGACGCGCGCGACATCTTCATCGCTGATTTCACGGTTTTCGCTTGCCACCGCCACGATGCCATGGCAATCATGAAGCTGAATATGGCTTCCTGCCACCCCGACGATAACGCGGCGAATCGACAATCCGACCATCCGTTCCGCTTGTTCGACCGCGCGCTTGATGGAATGCACCGTTTTATCTATATCAACAATCGCACCTTTTTTCAGCCCTTCTGATTTGACATTGCCAATTCCCATAATATTGATGGAGCTTCCTAGCATTTCTCCGATGATGACTTTGACGCTCGATGTTCCCACATCTAAGCTCACGACGATCTCATTGCTGCTCATCTTTTGGCATCTGCCTACTAAAAACGCGCCGGTGCCGGCCGGCGTTTCAGTAAGCAGCGACACCTCCTTTTTCGGCTGAAATTTCCCCACTCTTTTCATCTATGAACGGTTGTTTCGTTTGCTCGTTTTCTTTCATAAATAATTCAACACGCGAAAAGACTTTCCCTGTCGTTCGCTTAACTTTTTTCACGATTTTGCCGCCGCTTCGCCCACTCGGCAAGCCAAAGGCGGCGGATGATGGCCATGTTCTGAAAAAGGCGAACGCCGAAAGCAAACACGGCTGCTAAGTACAAGTCTACACCAAGATGCACCCCAAGAAAAGTTAAAGTTGCAGCAAGAACAATGTTGAAAAAAAATCCCGTTATAAATACCATTTCGTCATACGTTTGCTGCAAATGGGCGCGCCACCCTCCTATTAATGTATCAAAGGCAGCCAAAATGGCAATCGATAAATAACTGGAATAGGCATCGGGAACTTCCCAGCCGGCAAGAACGCCGATGGCAAACCCAAGCAGCAAGCCAAGAAGCGGCAGCCACATCCTATTTCCCCTCCTTGCCGGCGTTGACCGTTTCCATATACTTGACATTTGGCCGCGCGGAAGCAGGCGGAAGGACAACGGTTGGTTGAGGGGGAGAGATCGCCAAGTCCAGATTTTCAACGGCAAAGTCATCGCGAATCGGGGAAACAGACAATCCGCTGTACAGCTTATCGACATCATCGGCCATCACTTTGACGGTGGTGGGCAGCCCCACGGGGCGGAGCCCGACTTTGGTGATGCCGTTGACGTCGCGAATCGCCGTCCCATTCGTCAGCCGCTCCCCACCGATTTCGATTTCTTTCGCTCCGTACTTATTCAACTCGTTGACCAGCCGTTGCAGCAGCTCCGGCGACACGGTTGCCGCGACCGGCCCAACATAGCCGGCAAGCGGCGCGATCGTCAGCACAACACCGGGGCCTTTTGCTTCCGTCAGCCCGGCCGCTTCGCGAAGTTCGGCGACGGTCGTCTCGAGCGCCTCTGCCCCGCCTGTCGCTTCTTTTTGTCGATAGTAGCGCAGCCGCTCCTCATACTTTTCAAGCTCGTCAAGCAGCTGCTGTTCTAGTTTCTGCTCTTTCGTCAAATCAGCGCGCAGCTGCCAAATGTCGCGCGTGTCGCGTCCTTCTGCAGGCAGCGTCGTGCGCAGCCCCACCGCGATCATCATGCCAAACACGGCGGCGACTCCGGCAAAATACAGCTGTCTTTTTGGGTGCAATGCGCTTCACCACCCTTCCTTATGGCTTGGGCGCAAAAATCGGATCAAGAACGATCGCCTCTTGCTTTTCCACCTTCACATCGACATGGTCTTCAACGAGCTGATCGACAACGCCGCCAGGGAGTCCGAGCGCGGAGGCGAGCACATCCGGATTGCCGATCGCCGAAATGACAAACGGGGCCGCATGCGGCGTCCCATCCACTTCAATGACGGGGCCGTTGCAAACGATGTACGAACGATGGGAAATGCGCTGCCCGTTAATGGCAACGGCTTCAGCGCCGGAGATGAGCAGCTCATGAACAACGCTCCAGACGTGCTGTTCGTGAACGATGTAATCGGTAGCGCTCGCTTCAGAGGGGATATAAGAGGAATCGGAAAGCGTGACTGCAACGCCTTTCCCTTTCACCCTCGCTTTTCCGATATACATGCGCAGCTGTTTCGCTTCCTCTGCCAACCCGGCTTCGCTTTCCTGCTTCTCGGAAAGCTTTTTCTCCCATGCGGCCAGCTCCTCTTGTTTTTGAACAAGCTGTTGCTTGAGCGATCGGTTTTCCTTTTGCAAAGAAAGAAGCGCCGAACGATATTCATACTCTTTGTTCCACTCGCCGTCCTTCCATCCGCGGTGGGACGCTTCTTTGCTGGCGTGCTGATACGAAAACCCGAGCATGGCACCGAAAATAAAGCAAATGATCGTCAGAAGGATGCGGCTACGAGCTTGGCGCTTCATCGTCATCCTCCTTTTTCGGCGGATCGTAAGGAACAAAGTAGCTGCCGACTTCCAAATGAATAACTCCTTTGACATTTCGGTCCAGCGCGGCGACAATCGCCGGATAATGCGCCAGCTTGTCGGCAAAGCGCCGAATCGTCGCGCTCACCTCATAGCCATCGTTCATATAGACGATGACGCGGTCTTCATACTCCTTCGTCGGCTTGTAATGAATTTCCGACATGGCGCCAAGCACGGCGGCCGGCAGTTCGGCAAGTTGTCCCGTCATCTCGGCAATGGCGTCGCCGTTTTTCCAGCCGACCAAAACAGGCGCATCGGTCGGCGCCGTTTTGACGCCTTCCTTCTTCAGCAGCCGCCCGTTTTCGAGCAGGGGAAAAAACGTTTGCTGATCGTATACATAGGCGATCCGCCGCCATTCGCGGACATGAATGACAAGCGTATGCGGCAGCCGCTTTTTGACCGTTACCTCTTTCACTTCCGGATGGCGGGCGATGTTCGCTTCCACCTGTTGTTCCTTCACTTTCCAAAAGCTTGTCCGCTTCGTCACACCGCTTAGGCTGATGATGCGCTCATCTGACAAATGGCGGTTGCCGCTCACTTCAATGTGCCTGACCGCGCTAAACGGCGATTGAAAATAAAGAACGCACAAGATGGCCAGAAAAAAGAAGAACAAATACGCAATCAGCCGGCGGTTCGCTTTTTGACGACGCCGCTTTTTCAACTTTGGCACGCGATCCTCTAGGACGACGACCTTTCCTTTTTCCATCGCATTCCCCGCTTTCTTTCTCCAACGCCCTGCTTTCCGCCGTTGGTCTGTTGGCCCACCCCATGAGGCCGATGCCGTTTTTTTGCATTTGTTTTCATTATATCACAAACAAAAAGCGAGCGAGAGCCTGTTTTTGCCGCATTTGCCGGCACTGTTCGACGCGCGGACGAACAAAAAAGGCGGCGGATCTTCGCCGCCTGCCTAATAGCGGGCATGCCGGCTGATGTTCAGCAGCACGCCGATGGCCATAAGCATGAGCGTCAGCGATGATCCGCCGTAGCTCAAAAACGGAAGGGTGATGCCAGTGACGGGCATTAATCCGGTCACAACGCCAATGTTGATCATCACTTGAATGGCGATCATCGAAATGATGCCAAGCGCCAAAAAGCTGCCGTACAAATCGGGCGCGCCAAGAGCGATGCGCACCCCGCGCCAGAGGAGAAGGGCAAAAAGCAATAGGACGAGCGAGCCGCCGATAAAACCGAGCTCCTCCGCCAAAATGGCGAAAATAAAATCCGTTTGCGGCTCCGGCAAGTAAAAAAACTTTTGCCGGCTTTGCCCGAGCCCGAGGCCAAACAAACCGCCCGGCCCGATGGCATACAGCGACTGAATGATCTGAAACCCGCTTCCGAGCGGGTCCTCCCACGGGTTTAAAAAGGACGTAATTCGTTTGATCCGGTACGGCGCGGATAAAACAAGGGCGGCAAACCCGGCGAGCCCCAAGATGCCAAGCCCGGCAAAATGGCTGAGGCGGGCGCCGGCGACGAAAATCATCGTCACACAAGTGCCGACCATGACCGTTCCCGTCCCTAAGTCCGGCTGCAGCATAATCATGCCGAACGCGGCAAACACGAGCAACAGCGCCGGCAGCAGTCCCTGTTTGAACGAAGGAATCTTTTTTTGGTTTTCCGATAAATATTTGGCCAAAAAGGCGATCATGGCGAGCTTCGTAAACTCAGACGGCTGAATGGAAAACGCCCCGACGCCGATCCAGCTGCGCGATCCGTTCCGCACCATGCCGATGCCGGGAATGAGCACCAAAACGAGCAGCACAAAACAAACGCCAAGCAGCACTTTCGACCAGTCGCGCCATACCCAATAATCGATGTTCATGACAAAAAACATCGCGATGACGCCAATACCTGCGAACAACAGCTGGCGCTTGGCAAAGAAAAACGAATCATTGAACTTGTATTCCGCCCAAATGGCGCTCGCGCTGTACACCATGATCAGCCCGATGGCCAGAAGCGAAAACGTTAAAAGAATGAGCAAAATATCCGGCGCAGACCTTTTCCGCGGCAATGCCCAACACCTCTATTTTTGTAAACTAGAGGGAAAGGGCTGTCCCTTTCCCTCTATTTCAACTTATGCACGGCGTTGATAAAAATGTCCCCTCTCTCCTCGAAAGTTTTGTATTGATCCCAGCTGGCGCAGGCCGGAGAGAGCAAAATGACGTCGCCCGGTTCGGAAAGCTCGAAAGCAATCGGGACGGCTTTTTCCACATTATCGACATATCGGATCGTTTCTATTCCCGCTTGTTGGGCGATGCGACCGATTTTGGCCGCCGTCTGGCCGAACAATACAACGGCCTTCACCCGTTGCAAATACGGAAGAAGATCATCAAACTCATTGCCGCGGTCAAGCCCGCCAGCGAGCAAAATGACCGGCTCGCCAGCGAACGCCGAGAGCGCCTTTTGCGTCGCCAAGATATTCGTCGCTTTCGAGTCATTGAAAAATCGCCGGCCGTCAATTTCCGCCACATACTGAAGCCGATGTTTCACGCCGGAAAACGTCGCCAGCACCCGGCGGATCGCCTCATGGCTGGCGCCGGCCAACTTGGCGGCCGCCACCGCCGCGGTGATATTCTCCAAATTGTGCTGACCTGGAAGGACGATGTCGGCGATTGGAATGACGGGCTCGCCATTCCAATAGACGGCGCCGTCTTGAACGTACGCTCCTTCGCCGAGAGGTTTCGTCGCCGAAAACAGCACTTTTTGCGCTCGAATCGACGAAGCGGCGGCCATCACAATCGGATCATCGGCATTGACGACGGCGTAATCGCGCTTCGTCTGGTTGCGGAAAATGTTGGCCTTCGCCGCCACGTACGCCTCTTTCGTTCCATGATAATCCAAATGCGCGTCAAAAATGTTGAGCAATACCGCAATGGCCGGCCGGAACTGATCAATGCCGGCGAGCTGAAACGAAGACAGCTCGGTGACGAGCCATTGTCCCGGCTTTGCCTCTCTCGCCACTTCACAGGCGACAAGGCCGATGTTGCCAGCAAGCAGCGGATCTTTTCCGTCCGCTTTTAACATTTCATAAATGAGCGTCGTCGTCGTCGTTTTTCCGTTCGAGCCGGTGATGCCGATCAACGGCCCTTCGGAAATGTGGTAGGCAAGCTCCACTTCGGTGACCACCGGCAACCCTTTTTCCAGCGCCCGTTTCACCATCGGGTTCGTGTACGGAATGCCCGGGTTTTTCACGACAAGATCAAACGGCTCATCGAGCAGCTCGAGCGGGTGTCCGCCGCAAATGACGCGGACGCCAAGCTGTTCCAGCTGCCGAGCCTCCGTATTTTCAAAAAGCGGCTTTTGGTCATTGACAACCACATCGGCGCCCAGCTCCACAAGCAGCCGCGCCGCCGCCACTCCGCTTTTCGCTAATCCAATGACCAGCACACGACGATGTTGATAAGACAGAGTCGGTTTCAATTACATCCACACCTCGATATAAATTCCTAACATGGCGAATAACAGCCCGACCGTCCAAAATGTGACGACAATGCGCCATTCCGACCAACCGACAAGCTCATAATGGTGATGAAGCGGGCTCATGCGGAACACGCGCTTGCCGGTCATTTTAAACGAAGCGACTTGAATGATGACCGACAGCGTCTCAATGACAAACACCCCGCCGATGACGACAAGCAATAGCTCCAGTTTCGTCAAAGCGGCAACGGCCGCAATCGCGCCGCCAAGCGCCAGCGAACCGGTATCGCCCATGAACACTTTCGCGGGATGGGCATTAAACACCAAAAAGCCGAGCACCGCCCCGACAACGGCCACGCAAAAGACAGCAATGTCGTACTGCCCCTGATTCCAAGCCAACACCGCGTAAGCCCCGAAAGCGATCGCCGCCGTCCCTGCGAGCAGTCCGTCAAGCCCGTCCGTCAAATTGACGGCGTTGGAGCTGCCGACAAGCATAAACAACAGCAGCACCCCATAAGCCACACCTAGCTCGACCGACCGATCGGTGCCAGGAATATGTAGCGCAGTGGAAAATCCGCTTTGACGGTAAACGGCAAAAAAGACCGCCGCAATGACGAGCTGGCCGATAAATTTTTGCCGGCTCGTCAAGCCAAGGTTCCGCTTCATCACCACTTTGATCAAATCATCGAGCAAACCGAGCGCCCCATAGCCGATGGTGACGAACAACAATAAGTACGTCCCTGTGGATACGGGGGTGAAATGGGGCGCCACCCATACGGTCGTCACCGCAATCGCCGCCAAAATCATGATTCCCCCCATCGTTGGGGTACCTGATTTTTTTTGATGCGACTTCGGCCCTTCTTCGCGAATGCTTTGTCCAAACTTCAACCGGCGCAAAAACGGGATTACGAGCGGCGACAAAATGACGGTGACGAAAAAGGAAACCGCCATGGCCATGATGATCATTGGCTCTCGCATACGTCTTCACATCCTTTAGCCGGCCGCACGTTCAGCCACCGCTTCTGCAAGTCGGCGAGCCGGCGGCGAACGTCCTCATCCACTGAGGCGCCATCGGGAAGGGTGAAGAAAAACTCCGCTTCCCCGGCGGCGCCGGACTGCTCCACATAGCGCGCAAACAGGGCGGCCGCCGCTTCCAGCGGCGATGGGACGAAAAAGAGCGGAAACTGGTTCGGGATGTAGCGCGGCAGCGGGTCGCCAAGCCGCCAAAACGCGCCGATCGCGCCATGTTCAATCGCCAGTTTCAACGTTTCCGCCCCGTTTTCGAGCGGCACAAACAATCCTTTTTTCACTTGTCTTGTCGGATCGACAAATACGGCATGGAAGCGAATCGTTTCATCGACAATTCCGCGCGCCTCCGTTGCCACCGATTTCACCATCGTATACGCGATCATCGTCATCCTCTCTCCTTCAGCGCCATTCGGGCGACGGCGCGATCGTCAAACTCAATCACGTCATCGCCAATGATTTGGTACGTTTCATGCCCTTTGCCGGCGATCAGGACAACGTCCCCTTCCTGGGCGTTGTGCACCGCATAGCGAATCGCCTCTTTTCGGTCGGGGATCGTCACATACGCTCCCATGCCAGGCTCGACTCCCGCTTCCATGTCGCGCAAAATTTGCTTCGGGTCTTCCGAACGCGGATTGTCGGAAGTGAAAATGGCCAGATCGGCGAATTGCACCGCCGCCCGCGCCATCAGCGGCCGCTTCGACCGGTCGCGATCACCGCCGCAGCCGATGACGACATAGACGTTCCGCTTCGCAAACTGGCGCACCGTTTTCAAGGCGTTTTCTAGACTGTCCGGCGTATGGGCGTAATCGACGATGACCGTAAAGGGTTGCCCTTCATCAACCGTTTCAAAGCGTCCCGGTACCGGCTCGACAGCAGCGAGCGCAGCGGCGAGCGCTTCCAGCGGAAAACCGGAAGCGAGGCAAGCGGAAGCGGCGGCAAGAATATTATATACATTGAACGCCCCGACGAGCTTCGTTTCGACCGCGGCCGCCCCATGCGGCGTGCAAAGCCGAAACGCCATTCCGCTTGGGGTCATGCGAATGTCTTCCGCCGTCACATCGCTTTTTTCGTTTATCCCGTAAGTGATGATCGGCGCTGCCGTCATATGTTTATAATATTGCGAAACCGGATCGTCATGATTCAAAACGGCAAATTTGGGGCGCTGTTCGTCATAGCGGTTGCCGAGCTGGGCAAACAACAGCCCTTTGGCATTTCGATACTCTTCCATCGTCCCATGATAATCGAGATGGTCTTGCGTCAAATTCGTAAAGACGGCCACATCATAGTCGCAGCCGTGCACCCGTCCTTGGTGCAGCGCGTGCGACGATACTTCCATCGCGGCGAACTCGACCCCTTCATCCACCATTTGTTTGAACGTGCGCTGCAGCATAAGCGACTCCGGCGTCGTATTCACCGAAGGATAAGAGCGGTCGCCGATTTTGATCTGCACCGTGCCGATCAGCCCCGTCTTTTTGCCGTTGTATCTGGCAATCTGTTCAATGATCGAAGTCGTCGTCGTTTTGCCGTTTGTGCCCGTCACGCCCACCAAATGAAGGCGATGGGTTGGCTGCCCATAAAACGCATCCGCCAATATGGCCATCGCCCGCCGGCTATCTGGCACGACCACGACCGGAACGTCAACCGGAAGCGGCCGCTCAGCGATCATAGCCGCCGCGCCGCGCGCCGCTGCCTCAGCGGCAAAATCGTGGCCGTCAACCGTAAATCCCTTCAGGCAAAAAAAGAGAGAGCCAGGCTGGACGCGGCGCGAATCCATTTCGAGCGCAACGATATCCGGGTTTCCCCCGCAATGCGTCCAAAAACTAGGCAAACGGGACAATAATGTCAGCAGCTTCATGTTGGTCCATTCCTTTCCCATCGAAATCGTCTGCCGAACGATGCGGACAGCGGAAAAAGGGGCACAGCCAACCCGACGTGTCATCGCATCGGCCGCCCCTTACCCGATCCCTTTACCGTTCTTTTGCGAAATAAATGCGGATGGTCGAGCCTTCTTTTACTCTCGCTCCCGGCTCTGGAGATTGTTCGACCACGACATCCCCTTCGCCACTAACATCTAATTTTAAGTCAAAAAGCTGTTCTTGCAAATCTTTTTTTGTCAACCCGATCAAGTTCGGCACTTCAATCACTTTCGGCTCGTTCCAATCACGCTCTTTTTCCAATTGATCCGGACGCGGCTTCACTCCGATCGTGCGCAAGCTATCTTCCATGATTTTCCCTACAATCGGCGCCGCCACCGTGCCGCCAAACTGAACGGTCCCTTTCGGATTGTCAACCGCCACGTAGACGACGAGCTGCGGATCGTCCGCCGGAGCAAAGCCGATGAACGATACGATATGATTGTTTTGCAAATAGCGGCCGCCTTGCGCCTTTTGCGCCGTTCCGGTTTTTCCGCCGACGCGGTAGCCTTCGACATACGCCTTTTTCCCTGTTCCTTGCGCGACGACGCTCTCAAGCGCGTACCGGACTTGTTTGGATGTTTCCTCGGAAATGACGCGCCGTTTTGCCTTCGGGGTATTGCGGCGCACGATTTCCCCCGTCTCCGGGTCAACCCATTGCTTGGCGACGTATGGCGTGTACAAAATGCCGCCGTTGATCGCCGCCGATACAGCGGCCACCTGCTGAATCGGCGTCACCGACACCCCTTGGCCGAACGCCGTCGTCGCCAGCTCCACCGGCCCGACTCGTTTTAAATCAAATAAAATGCCCGTTCCTTCCCCTTGCAAATCAATGCCGGTTTTCTCGCCAAACCCGAATTGCTTAATATACTTAAACAACGTCTCTTTCCCTAACCGTTCCCCCAACTCGACAAATCCTGGGTTGCACGAATTTTGCACGACTTCCAAAAACGTCTGCTCTCCGTGGCCGCCTTTTTTCCAACAACGGAGCGTAGCGCCGGCGACTTTCGCATACCCCGGATCAAAGAAATGGTCTTTCAGCAAGTTCACTTTGTGCTCTTCCAGCGCCGCGGCCAGCGTAATGATTTTGAACGTGGATCCCGGTTCATATGTACTCCAAATCGGCAAGTTGCGGTTGTAAATTTCCGGCGGAACGTTGCGGTAGTTGGACGGGTCGAAAGTCGGGCGGCTTGCCATCGCCAAAATTTCGCCGGTGTTCGGGTTCATGGCAATGGCAATGATGCCATCGGGATTGTATTTCGCCTCCGCAATGTCGAGCTCCCGTTCGACGATCGTCTGAATGCGCGAATCGATCGTCAACACCAAATTCAAGCCGTCGGTCGGCGGCGTATAATCATCCGCCATGTCGGGCATGCGCCGGCCTTTGGCATCGGAGTAAAACTGCACCGATCCGCGCTCGCCGCTCAGCTCCTTATCATAATACAGCTCAAGCCCGGTGAGCCCTTGATTGTCGATGCCGGTGAAGCCGAGCACATGCGACAAATAGCTGCCAAACGGGTAATAGCGCTTCGTGTCTTCGGCAATATACACGCCATCGAGATCGAGAGCGCGCACATCCGCCGCCTTTTCATCGGAAATTTTCCGCCCTTCTTTGAGACGGACGATCGATGTTGGTTGCGTGATTTGTTTATAGATCGATTCGACGGAGCCCCCCAATGCCTGCGCCAATTTTTCCGCTGCCTGCGCTGGGTTTTTCACTTGTCGGGGAATGACGTACACCGTCGGCGCGCTCATGTTGGTCGCCAACGGGACGCCATTGCGATCCAAAATTTCGCCGCGCTTCGGCTCAAACGGAATGTTCCTGCCCCACAGCCCTTTCGCCCGTTCCGCTAACAGATCGCCGAGCCAAAATTGGACGTAGCCAAGACGAAGATCGATAATCGCAAAAATCAAAATTCCGGTCAAAAAGACGATCGTCAACCGCTTGCGCACGGTCACGTACGATACGCGCATATGGCGGAACCTCCTTTATCGTGGGCTCGTTCCACTATATGCTTGTACGCCCCGTTGTAGAACGGCAAAAAATCATTCATGCGGGCCGTCGTCTTTTCGTTCCGCTGCCTCCTTCGCCTTTCTCGCCGCCGCTTCCTCCCACTGGCGCGGCGGAGCGAGCTCGACGATCAAGTAATCTCCTTTGCGCACTTCCGCCCCCGGACGAATACTTTGGCTGATGACGTAGCCGCTTCCTTTGGTGCTCGGCCGCAATCCGAGAACGCGGGCCACTTTCATGGCGTCGCGAAGCGAAAAACCGCGCAAATCCGGCATCGCGGCGGTCCCATCCGTCTTGAGCACGACTCGCTCGCCCACGAGCACGTCCTCGCCGGCTTGTGGCAGCTGATCTTCAACGGAGCGGCCGCGACCGATCACGACCGGGACATAGCCGCTTTCTTTCAACTGCTTGGCGGCCAGTTCCGCCGGCTGGCCGATGAAGGAATCGAGCGGCCGCTGCGCCTTCTTTTCTTCGGTGCGCTTCTCTTCGACCGGTTGAATGTGCAAATATTGCAGGCTGCTTTTCATCACTGTTGTAAAAATTTGCGACACCGGCGCCGCCCCGGTTTCGGTCACATCGAGGTGCGGCTGTTGAACGGCGACGTACATGAGCAGCTTCGGGTCATCGGCCGGCGCCATGCCTAAAAAGGAAAAAATGTAGTTTTCCCGCCCGGTCAAATAGCCGCCGGCAGCGGACGGAATTTGCGCCGTCCCGGTTTTGCCGGCGACGCGGTAGCCTTCGATTTGATAAGGACGGCCGGTGCCGTGTTCCGACGTGACAACCGTCTCTAAAATGTCCCGCACTTTTCGCGCCGTTTCCGCCGTGATCGGTTCGCCGACCACCGTCGGCTCATGATCAAGGAGGACTTTGCCGCTGTCCGGATCGACGACTTTTTCAATGACGTACGGCTTCATCATTTTCCCGTCGTTGGCGATCGCTGTTGCCGCCTGGATTTGCTGAATCGGCGTCACCGATGTCCCTTGGCCGAATCCCGTCGTGATCCGTTCGATCGGATAGCGGTAGCGAATTTGCCCGACCGCCTCGTTCGGCAAGTCAATGCCGGTTTTCTGATCGAAATGGAAGCGGTGCAAGTATTGCAAAAACCGGTCTTCTCCTAGCTTCTCTTTCACCAAAATCGAGAAAGCGACGTTCGAGGAACGCTGCACTCCTTCATTGAACGTAATCGTTCCCCAACCGACATCGTTATGGTCACGAACGATATTCGGCCCGACTCGATAAGAACCTGAATGAAACGTTTCATTGCCGTTGTACACCCCTTCGTTAATCGCTGCGGCGAGCGTGAACACTTTCATCGTCGAGCCCGGTTCGTACGGATAGGAGATGGCGTCATTGAAAAAGTTGGTGATGTTGCGCTTGTTAGGGTCAAAGCTCGGGCGAGTCGCCATAGCCAAAATTTTTCCCGTTTTCGGATCGGCGACAATGGCGATCATCTTTTTCGGCCTATATTGTTTTTCAACGCCGTTCATGGCGTCTTCCAAAAACGTTTGAATTTTTTCATCGATCGTTAAATACACATTCGCGCCGTTGTTCGGCTTGACGATATGCTCCTTTCCCCCCGGAAGGCGAAATCCGTTCGCATCGCCGTCGAAAGATACATAGCCGTCTTTTTCGCGCAAATAGCGGTCAAGCTGTTTTTCGATGCCCATTTGGCCGACCGTGTCGTTATGCTCGTTTTTTTGCGCGTAGCCGACCACATACGAAGCGAACGTGCCGTTCGGATAAAACCGGGTCGTATCGCGGATGAAAGCGATGCCCGGCAGGTCGAGCGCTTCAATTTTCCGCTTCAGCTCAAAGCTGATGTTGCGGCCATACGATCCGAACTCTACCTGCTTCGCCTTTTTCGTTAAAATGCGCTTCATCTTTTCGACGTCCATGCCGAGCAATGGCGCGAGCTTTTTCGCCGTTTTTTCCGGATCAACGACATGGCGCGGATGGTTCGGGTCGGTCGTCATGTTCGGATCCAACACCGCGACAAGCGTGTAGGAAGGCACGTCTTGAGCCAAAATGCCGTCGTTGCGGTCGAAAATCGTGCCGCGCTTCGCCTCAAGCGTCCGCGTTTGCTTGCGCTGCTGTTCGGCGATCTCCGCCACCGGGTGCCCTTCCGCTTTTCCGGTCCATCCGAGCTGGATAAAGCGGGCAAACAAGAGCGAGAAAGCCAAGCCGAACAGGCAAAACAACAGCCATGCCCCCCGATGGGTGTTGCGATGCTTCTTTGTTTCCATCGGCCATCATTCCTGCACAACTTTCACGCGGTTTTCGTCAAGCGACAGACCGAGCTCTTTCGCCTTTTGCAAAATGCGCTCGTACGCGCTCAGCCGCTGCACCTCGACGTACAAGTCGTTGTTCGCTTTTTTCTGCTCGCCAATCGTCGCTTCAAGCTGCTGGACATGCCGGTTCAGTTCATAAAGGCGCACTTGGTTGGCCACGATGTGAACAGCCGCATAAACGACAAACAAGAAAAACGAAACAAACAACAGTTTTTCAGCAAGCGACAGGCGAAAGCGCCGCTTCCGCCGCGGCGCCCGGCTCGGCGACGCGGCCGGACGTCCTTGTTCACGCACGACTTTGACAGCTGCATCGTTCACCATTGTTCCCCTCCTGTTTCTCCACTCGTTTTGTTCGGTATGGCCAACCGCCATGCGGTCATGGCCGTTCGATGTCATGTCCCTTCTTTTGCCCTTGCTGGCCGTTGCCCTACTGGGCGCTGCGCCTTTGCATCGGTCATCGTTTTTCAGCGATGCGAAGCTTGGCCGAGCGGGCGCGATGGTTTTGCTCCAACTCGTTTTCCGAAGGAACGATCGGCTTTTTCGTAATGATTTTCAGCACGGGCCGCCCTTCCTCGGGAAGAACCGGAAGCCCCGGGGGAAGCGGCGGACGCTCGCTCGCCTTTTTGAACGTTTCTTTGCAAATGCGGTCTTCAAGGGAATGAAACGTAATGACGCTCACGCGGCCGCCCGGCGCTAGCAATTCAATCGCCTGCTCGAGCGCCTCGCGAAACGCTTCGAGTTCATCGTTGACCGCGATGCGGAGCGCCTGGAAAATGCGCTTGGCGGGATGCCCGCCGCTGCGGCGCGCCGGTGCCGGGATGGCCGCCTTGATCACCTCGACGAGTTCACCGGTTGTTTCAATCGGCTGTTGGCGGCGCGCCTCTTCAATTTTGCGCGCGACTTGCTTTGAAAACTTTTCCTCGCCGTAGCGAAAAAAAATGCGCACGAGTTCCTCATATGGCCAACGATTGACAATTTCCGCCGCCGTCAGCGACTGCGTACGATCCATCCGCATATCCAGCGGCGCATCATGCTGATAGCTGAAGCCGCGCTCCGGCTCGTCGAGCTGCGGCGAAGAAACCCCTAAATCAAAAAGGACGCCGTCAACACAGTGAACGCCAAACGCTGAAAGCTCTTCCCGCAAAAATCGGAAATTGCGGTGCACGAACTGCACTCGCTCGCCGTAGCGGGCCAGCCGTTTCCGCGCATGAGCAATGGCGGCCTCGTCTTGGTCAAACGCAAACAGTTTGCCGCGTTCTGAAAGAAGAGAGAGCAAATATTCGCTATGGCCGCCGCCGCCCAACGTACAATCGACATAAACGCCGTCCGGGCGGACGTTCAGCCCATCCACCGCCTCTTTCAGCAACACTGTTGTATGTCGAAACACATGTCCACCACCTTTGCTGCTTGCCGGCTCCTTAGCGTCACCAAGGGCCGCTCCCTTATTATATCGCAAACAGAAGCAAAATTTTAGCTTTTTTTGTAAAAAACCGTCCCTTTTTGTTTCTTTTTGTCGGATGGCGAAACGAGCAGTGCGCTATCCGTTCTGACAGACTTTACTTTTATTCCCAAAACAAGAACGTTGTTTTTTTACAATTCCTTTTACAAAAAAAAAATCCTGCTTGAAACAGGATTTTTCTTTTCGACTTTTTCTTTGAAAAAGCCTTATATATATACAATTTTATGCATTCCGTTTTCCGGAGCAGGAATGGACAAAAGTTTTTCTACAAAATCAAATCCATAACGGTTCACATAGTAAAACACGTTCCAAATCCGCTCCTGCGGCGCGCCGTGCGGCCGAAGCGCCGTTTCCACACGCCAAAATTTCCGCCATTGGGTTTCGTGTTTACGCAAAAGCGCCCGCTCTAGCGCCTGTTGAAGAAACTCGATTTGCGCCTGGATGATGGCGGCATTTTTCGCCATCAATCCCTCCAATCCGCGATCAATGGCCATCCCGAGCTCCCGCAACGGCCGATGCGCCGCCTCCACTTCCGCTTTCGCTTTGGCAAACGCGCTTGAAAGCGGGGCTTCCGCCGTTCGTTTCAACCACTGCTGCTTCACCACATCAAGCTGCCCACGCAATACGTCAGCCGCTTCCAAGCCGAGATCGGCCAAGTCCGTTTGCAGCGAACGGCTGACGATCGTCGCTTGCAGCCGGGGCACAACCGGCGGCATTTCCATCCCGAACAGCGGAAACGCCTCCTTCAATTCCGCCCAATAAGCGATCTCGCCGGGCCCGGCGACAAACGCGAGCGTCGGCAGCAAATATTCTTGCATAAGCGGGCGGGTGACGACGTTGTTGCTGAAACAGGCCGGCTTCGTTTCAGCGAGCGCGAGCAGCTCTTCCTTCGTCCAAGCGACATTCCCCGCTTTAGTGCGAAACCGTCCGGTTTGTTCATCGTAGTGCAACAGCGAGCGCTCATGGCCGTCGTAATAAAACAAATTGGCCGCATCAGGCCCTATTTCAATGAGCGGCGCATACCCGAGCGCGCGCAGCGCTTCTTGCTGAGCCAACACAGCGGACGTTACGTCCCGGTGACGGTTGACAAGCTCGGCGAAAAACCGGCGTTCAAGCGGGCGCACGGCGGCATCGCCGGCGTTCAAAACGACCAGTCCCTCATCGGCGAACAAACGCAGCACGATGGCGGCAAAAAAGTCGACAAACGTAGCCGCCCCATCGAGACAGGAAAAAAGGAAGGAGAGCAGTTCATTCGTGACGTCTGTTTCCCCGTACGTTTTGACAACGCGCTCCACCCACTCTTCGGCCAACCGCCGATCAAGCGGGAGATCGGCCGCCATCCGCCTGTCATTGACCTTGTGCGGATAAACGGCTTTTTTCACTTCTCCCCCTTCCACCACGTAAACGTGATTGATCTCGGCGATATCGTGGTCTTCGCCGGCGATCCAAAACAGCGGGACGACCGGCACACCTAGTTTTTCCTCTTGCTCTTTGGCCAGACGGATGATCGTGATGATTTTATAAATCGTATAAAGCGGACCGGTCAACAGCCCGGCTTGCTGCCCGCCGACGACGACAACGCTCCGCTCGTCGCTCAATCGTTCAATGTTGCCCATCGTCTTGGCTCCCGCCGCCAGCCGGCGATGGTAGACGCGCAAATAATCGGCGAGCGCGCGTCGAGCATACGTTTTTTCTTGCAAATAAGACAGCCGTCGGCGGAACGCCTCATCGTCCACCCGCGCATAGGCGAATCCCCGCTCAGCTGGAAACGCACCTGTTATGTAATCAGCGGCCAACTTCGTCGCTGCCGGCAGCGAAATATCGCGAACTTCCATGGCCCAAAACTCCCTTTCTATGTATTCTTTCCTGAGTATAGCACGTTTGGCGCCAAGAGAAAAAAGCCATGCTCAGCCGTTCGGATATCGCGCATCTCCTGATCGATCGGGGGAAACAGCGACGTTCACCCATTCCATCGCCAATCAAGGCAAACAACAGTTTTTCACCAATCCACTAGAAGGCTGGTGATTTAAGGGAGCAAGCCGCTGATCAAGCCCGTTTCTCAAACAGATAAGCCTTGTCACGTCAAGAGCGCCTTTCAAACGTTCCCCCATTGCTCAAGAGAAACAACCGTTTTTCACCGCCCTCCTAGAAGACGGAAAGAGACGTCTATATCCCCCTGCGTCGCCATTCTAGTTTTTCACCAACCCGCTGAAAGACGGAAACCGCCTATTCGCTAGCCGGCCACCGGAGATCTGGATCGAGCTGCGCGCCCCCTTCCTCTTTTAAAGACTGGCCGCAATGCGCACGACAATGCCATAAACCATTAGTCCCGCGTAAAGAGAGGCAAAAATAAGAAAGCTCGCCCGCCAAAATAAGCGAAACACCGCGCGCAGGCGGAAGTCCCCTTGTTTCCGCCAATAGCCGAGCGCGATCAATGCATGCAAGACGAACAAAAAGAGAAGAAGGGGAACGAGGTACGACCGATGAAACACGACCGCCAGCAAAAAATAAACAGCGGCGATGAAAAACACCGTTGCCGCGTTGACGGCGGCGTAAAACGATGACCGCTTGCGCCGGCCAAACAGGCGCGCGCCAACGTAGACGAGCAAAAACAACAAAAGCGGCGCGGTAATAAACGTTGCCAACGCTGAAGCAAGCCACTCATCCATCCTCCTCCCTCCCTTCCTTCCCTTTGATGGCGCAAAACAAAAAGCGAATAAGCGGCAGCGCCACCCCGCGCGCTTCACCTTGTTGAAGCACATAGCCTAAAATGGCGTCAATTTCCGTTCGACGTCCATGCGCCAAATCCATATACATCGATGAATAGTTGTCCGCCGTTTTTCGGCAGATGTGAACGATGCGTTCCCACGCCCGCTGCTCATCGGCAAGCGCCAGCGCCTGCCGCACTTCATCAAACAGCTGCGCCATCATCTCGCGATACGGAGCCACCTCTAGGAGCGCTCCGTTGTTCACTTGCAAAAGCGCCGTGAGCGGGTTGATAACCGCATTGACGACAAGCTTGTCGACAAGCATGCGCTTCCAATCATCGACCCACTCGATCGGAAAATGAGGATCGTCGCTCTGAAGTTCGCGAGCATCACCAATCGAGCCGAAGCGGACTGCCAACGTCAACTTGCCGACGCCTGTATGTACGACTGTGCGATCATCCCGTTTCCACGCCCCGTGTTCAACGACGCCAGCCAGAATCGTTTGGCCGACCAACAACGGAAGCGAATCAAGATGGCCCATGCCGTTTTGCACGAACACGAGGGTGCGCACGCGACGAAACGCGTCGGCTCGTGCCCAGATGGCATCAAGGTCATACTGTTTGACCGCTACGAACACGAGCGGCTCGTCCAACTCCGCGTCGGCAAACGGCCGCGCCCTGACCGCCACCGTTGTCGTCTCCCCGTCTTTTTCGAGCGCCACTCCTTGCTCAGCCAGCTGTTTGGCCTGCGCCAAGCGTCTTGTGTACATCGTCACTTCATGGTGGCGTCCAAGGTAAGCCGCGAGCAGCAGACCGACCGCCCCGCCGCCGACAATCCCGATTTTCAAGCTTCCTCTCCCCCGCTTTCTTGACATATGACGTTAGCCTTATTGTAGCAAACATCTGTTGGTTCCGTTAAGAAAAAAAGCCGGCTAACAGCCAGCTTTTCAGCTTTCACCGGCGCCATCCGCCTCGTTCGGCTCCGGCTTCTCATGATCGGCCACCATTTGACGCGCCCGTTCCATAATCGCCAGCAACGTCTTGTACTCTTCTTGAACAGTGGCCAACTGTTTTTCGAGCGCCTCTTTCTCCATTTGCAGCTTGGTTACCATTTGCTGGAGCTGCTCCATATCATTTTTCAGCGCCCGATTTTCGTCCGCTGCCCGCCGGGCCTCGCGCGCCTTTTGTTCCTCCGCCTGCAAAAACGCCAGCACGTCCGGCCATGACAAGTGTTGTTTCCCTTCCGCTTCCACCTTCGCCCATCCCCCGCTTTCCTTGATCGCTGCCACCTCTTTTTTTCGCCTTTTCCGCTCTTGCTTCGCCAGTTCAATGTCCTCTTTATACTGCTTGCGGACGCACGAGTTCCACCGAAATCCGCACGCCGCCGCCGTCCGCGACAAACGTCGTCCCACTTCAGCGAACGCTTCCAGCTGGGTGTTGCCTTCGCGAATATACTGAAGAACGACCTTGGCCAACAGCTCATCTTCTTCCTTTGTCCATGCGTCTTGGCGGATGCCTGTCATCTCCTTCCCCCTCCCCCTGATCACCGCTTTGTCATTATATGTATGCGACTACTAGAAACGGTAGAAGGAAAAATTACTTCTTGTGCAAAAAAGCGCGCAGCGCCTGTTCATGTTCGCGAGATCCCCACAGTTCGGCACAGCGGTCGATCTCGGTGAAAAACTGCTCACGAAACCAAGCCGTTCGCCATTTTTCGCCGGCGGTCGCTTTGTACGCCTGTAAAACAGCAAGCGACCGCTCCGTGTAGACCGCGAGCCGCTGACGCCATTGTTCGCGCCACGACTCGGCCGGCACAATGGCATCTGTCCAACCGCGCGCTTTCATCTCCTCAGCCGTCATCAGCTCCGCGCGCAGCAAGACATCGAGCGCCTGTCCGTACGGAAGCTTGGCGAACAACATCGACGCCCCTCCCCAGCCGGTAGTGATGCCAAGCCGCCCTTGCACAAATCCAATCCGGCTCCCTTCCTTGACCAAACGGATATCGCAAGCGGTCGCCAGCTCGCAGCCGCCGCCGATCGCCGTTCCGTTGACGAGGGCGACCGTCGGTTTCGGAAACGTCAACAACTTGTACAGCAGCTCCCCCATGCGCGTAAGCATTTGTTTTGCTTCCGCGCCGCGCAAATGCCCAAACTCGTGTAAATCGCCGCCGGAGCAAAACGCCTCGCCGCCGGCGCCCGTTATGGCGAACACTTTGACGTGTTCATCGGCCGCCGCCCGTTTCATCGCTTCTTCCAACGCCTCCATCACCGCAAAGTTGATGGCATTGCGCTTTTCCGGCCGGCAAATCGTAAACAGGCCAACGCCAGCCTCATATTCCATTTTCGCTTCCATCGGTGCTTCTCTCCTTTCACTTGCATCCCTCGCTGCTTCTCTTCCTTTTCGCTTGATGAATTGGGCAGCCATCGACCGATTTCCTGCTTGGCGGAAATAAAAAAAGCTGTCCGATAATCGGACAGCTTGTCCTCAGATGTCGGCCATTATTTGTTAACGACATCTCTTCCTTTGTACGTTCCGCATGCTTTGCAGACGCGGTGCGCCAATTTCCACTCACCGCAGTTTGGGCATTGCACCATGCCCGGCACTTGCAGCTTGAAGTGTGTACGGCGCAGCCGTTTTCTCGTTTTCGATGTTCTTCGAAAAGGTACCGCCATCGTTCCCACCTCCTTGTCGAGCGCATTCAGCATATCGATGCCAGCGGGCGGCCGCCCTTTCCGGACACCGCCTGCCGGCAAACAAGGCAGCTGCCGGACCGAAGCGCTCGCTTCCGGCGCCTTCAGCCGGCAAGGCCGCTCATGATCATTTCTCCCGTTTTTCCTCAAAAAATTTCGCCAGCCCCGCCAAGCGGGGATCTACTTTGTTCGCCTCGCGCTCTTGCACGACTTTCTCCCATTCGTCCTCTGTGAGGACATCCCAGCCCTCTCCGTGTTGCGGCGCTCCATCAACCGCCGGGCTGTCGGCGATGAGCTGCAATGGGATTTCCAGTAAAATGAGTTCACGGATAATCGGATGTAAGTCCACCGTATCTCCGGTCAACACATGGGTATCGTCATCCGTTTCCGCCAAACCGCCACCCTCGGCAAAAAACGTCTCCGTCGTCTCAATGGAAAACGGATAATGGACATCAACAAGCGTCCGTGAGCACGGCAGCACCATCGTCCCGGACAGCGTCAAATGAAACGTAAACTTTGTCGAAGCAACATCCGCTTTCCCTTGGACGCGCACCGGCGAAATGTCGCGAATCAATGTGTCGATTTGTTTCAAATCAGACACATCGATCGTCTCATCAATCACCATTTCCTTATGTTGGAAACGGCGAAGTTGTTGGACCGTCCATTTCATCAACTATCACCTCAAGGCAACGAATAAAATTATACGTTTCGTTTCTATTTTTGTCAATGTTTTTTCTTTACAACCATCAGTGTTGAAAGCCGATGGCGAAGGCAACAGCGGACGCGAACTCTCTCCGCTCGACACCTCTTGACCATCCTGCCCCTTTCGTTCGCCAACGAACATCGGCGGCGGAACCGGGACGCTTCCCTCCTCTTTCTTGACGCCCGCCAATCAGAGGCGCATAGTTCCATCATTTCCAAACGGCGCCCTCCCGATGCACCCTAAAAGCCCGGCGAAAAAACGGCTGTTTTTCGACGGAGGCAAAAGGACAAAACCGTTGAACCGATGCCCTTGCATGCTTCATACTAAATGCATGGAGCGCCTCTTGCGAAAGGGGAGGACGGGCGTTGGAAGTCGCTTGCATGCTTCATACTAAATGCATGGAGCCCCATGATGCGGTCTGGCCGGACACGTCCGGCCTCGCATTTGTTTCATGTTTGCGAAAGAAACCATCGCCTTGACGAAAAGGAGCGAAAACCGTGAAAGCCGTTGGCGTGATTGTGGAATACAACCCTTTTCATAACGGTCATCTTCACCATTTGCAAGAAACGAGACGAAAAACGAACGCGGATTGCTTGATTGCGGTCATGAGCGGAAATTTCCTGCAGCGAGGCGAACCGGCCATCGTCTCCAAATGGGCGCGGACGAAAATGGCGCTCGCTTCCGGCATCGATATCGTCATTGAGCTGCCGTACGCCTTCGCTGTCCAAGCGGCGGAACGGTTCGCCTCAGGCGCCGTTCGACTGCTCGCCGCCATCGGCTGTCGGGAACTTTGCTTCGGCAGTGAATCCGGGGACATTGCCGCGTTTTTATCGGCGGCCGACACATGGAGCGAGCAGCAGGAGCCATTCGATTCCCTCGTCCGCGCTGAGCTGGCGCGCGGACAAAGCTTTCCGAGAGCCGCGGCCGCGGCGTGGCAAGCGCTTGGCGCCGCTCCGCTCGATTTATCGAAGCCGAACAACGTGCTTGGCTTTGCCTACGTGAAAGCCATCCGGCAACACGCATTGCCGATGACGCCTCACACGATCCCAAGGCGCGCGGCCGGCTACCATGATGAATCGGCTTCCCACCCGTCGATCGCCAGCGCCACTAGCGTGCGAAAAATTTTGCGGCAAACCGGGCAGCTCGAAGCGGTCGCTGCGTACGTACCGGCCGCCGCGCTCGACCAGCTTCGCCAATATCAAGAGACGTACGGCCGCTTGCATGATTGGGAAATGTACTTTCCACTGTTAAAATACCGGCTGCTGACGGCCACAGAAGCCGACTTGCGCCGCATCGCCGGGGTCGAAGAAGGAATTGAACATCGGCTGAAACAGCACATCGCCGCGGCGGAAACGTTTGCCGCTTTCATCGCTGCGGTGAAAACGAAGCGCTACACGTGGACAAGGTTGCAGCGTCTGTGCACCCATGTGCTGACCCACTTCACCAAAGAAGCGCAAAGCGAGGCGGCCGACCCGACGTACATTCGGCTGCTAGGCATGAGCGAAACCGGCCGCCGCTACTTGCAGCAGGTGAAAAAACAGCTGGCGCTGCCGCTCGTTGCCAAAGCCGCGAAGCTCAACGGCGATCCGCTTTACGAGCAGGAAAAACGAGCGGCGGCCGCGTACGCCGCCGCTTTTCCCGAGCCGCTTGCAAGCCGTGCTTTTCGGGAAGAATACGCCACAGCGCCCATTTATTTTTCCGGCATGGAGCGCAAATAACGAATCGCATCATCAAACGTATCGACCGGGACGATTTTCATTTTCGTCCCGATTTGCTTCGCCGTCCGCAGCGCTTCGCGGTAATTGGATGCCGGTGCCCCATGTTCGTTGGGCGCGAAAAACACTTCAGCCCCTTCGCGGTCAGCGGCCACCACTTTTTGCGAAACGCCGCCGATCGGGCCGACGTTTCCGTTCAGATCGATCGTTCCGGTGCCGGCGATTTTATGACCTTTGGTGATGTCTTCGGGAACGAGCTGATTGTAAATTTCCAACGAAAACATGAGCCCGGCCGACGGGCCGCCGATTTGTTCCGAATCGATCTCAACGGGCGGATCGGTACGGATGTCATACTCGGTCACCGGCATCACCCCAAGGCCGGCTTGATCGGGATGGTCTGGAAACGGCCGTAAAGCAATCTCGGCTTCCCGCCGCTTCCCACCACGGATGAACGTGACACGAACGCGGTCGCCCGCCTTCTTTCCGCGGAGATAGCTGACCATTTGCTCCGATGTGGCGAGCGGTTTTCCGTCCAAAGCAACGATGAGGTCGCCGGTTTTCAAGCGCCCGGCGGCCGGCATATCGGAAAGAACGCTCATGACATAAGCGCCGCGCGGTTGATACGACACCGGTTTCCCGGCCTGCCGATAGGCGACGATGATCGCCGCTTCTTTCGCCTGTTCCATGAGTTCAAGCTGGCGCAGCGTATAGTCTTTGTCGCTCTCCCCTTCCTGCTTGATTTCCTCTGCCGGATACAGCTCATAAAACGGGCGGATATGGGCGAGCAAATACGAGGCCACATTCGCCCGCCCCATCCGCACCGTCGTCAACATCAACGTGCCGGCATCGCGGTCACCGTGCTCAACGTGCACGAGCGGCCGTAAACTTTGCGCGCTTCCCGGCATCGTCACATAGTACGGCAATTTGATAAAAATGAAGAGAAAAGTAAGGACGACACCAAGAACAAAAGCAACGATATACGTTCGTCTTTTCATCGTGACGATGGCTCCTTCCACTGTTCCATCGCTCGGCGGATCGCAGCGATTTGCTTGCGCGCTTCCTCTTCTCCGCGGGCGATGATTTCTTTGATGTCCGTAAACGCTCGGGAACTGTACGATTCAACACGCGGACGAATCATCACGTCCGAGGCGAGCTGGCGATGGACGACGAGTTCCGCTTGTAAAATATCCAAACTTTTCCAGATCACATCCGCGATCGACGTGATTTCGGCGTTCGTGTTCAGCGGAGCGACATCAACGGCGATGACAAGGTCGGCGCCCATCGCGCGGACGACCGACACCGGCACGCGGTCGACAACGCCGCCATCGACCAGCAGCCGCCCGTTCATTTCCGCCGGCACAAAAATGCCGGGAATCGAAATGCTCGCCCGCACCGCACGCGCCGCTTCCCCTTCCCGAAACACGACCTTTTCCCCCGTCCGCAAGTCGGTGGCGACCACCGCCACAGGCGGCGAGAGCTCCTCAAGCCGCTTCCCTTTCGTCAGCAACCGAATGAACTGCGTAATTCGTTCCCCGGCGATCAACCCCATTTTCGGCACTGTCCAATCAAGAAAATCGTTGCGCCGAAACGATTGGGCGAGCCGATAAAGGCGATGAAGGCCGTGGCCGCTCGCGTACAACACAGCGACAAGCGCCCCGATGCTGCTGCCGGCCAGATAGGAAATCGGAATTTGTTCATCTTCCAACACGTTCAAAACCCCAAGGTGCGCAAACCCGCGCGCTCCCCCTGACCCAAGCGCTACGCCTATTTTCGGCGGCATACCTCCTCCCCCCTTTGCTGCCGCAGCGTTCTCCGCTCCCATCTTATGGTCTAAAACGTCCCCCTATGCTCGTATATTAGGGTATATGAGGTTGTACCGCGCGAAGCTGCACGGCAAAAAAGGGGGGAGACCATTGAAACGAAACTGGGGAACAAAAGGGAAAACGGCGCTGCTCGCTTCCGCTGCCACCTTGTTCGCGTTTGCGCTCATTAGCTACCCGAAACAGTCGCTTGAGGCGTCCATCCGCGGCCTCACGATGTGGTGGGAAGTCGTGTTTCCATCGCTTTTGCCGTTTTTTATCGTCTCAGAGCTGCTCATCAGCTTTGGCGTCGTCAACTTTCTCGGCGTCTTGCTGGAGCCGCTCATGCGCCCGCTGTTCCGCGTCCCGGGAGTCGGCGGATTCGCTTGGGCGATGGGCATGGCGTCCGGTTACCCATCGGGCGCCAAGCTGACGGCGCGGTTATACCAAGAAAAGCAGCTGTCCACCATTGAGGCGGAGCGGCTCTCTTCGTTTACCAATTCATCGAATCCGCTGTTCATTTTCGGCGCAGTGTCAGCCGGATTTTTCCACAACCCGCAGCTTGGCTTCGTGCTGGCCGCCTCGCATTACTTAGGAAACATCACCGTCGGGCTGATCATGCGTTTTCACGGCATCCGAA
The DNA here is from genome assembly GCF_001587475.1 of Geobacillus sp. B4113_201601. Taxonomy (NCBI): domain Bacteria; kingdom Bacillati; phylum Bacillota; class Bacilli; order Caryophanales; family Anoxybacillaceae; genus Geobacillus; species Geobacillus sp. B4113_201601. The sequence goes on along the minus strand of NZ_LQYX01000121.1, from coordinate 75,932 downwards.
AGGAGCGGGGGCAGCCAAAAAGCAGACGCCGGCCGTTCTCGCTGCCGTATGCCTTGCGGACGCTGCACCGCACGCGGGTGAAAAACGAACAGCCGCTTGGCAAACTGCTTGGTGATGCGGTGCGCTCGTCTGTGCAAACGCTGTTGATGATCGGCGGTTTTATTATTCTCTTTTCCGTGGTCAATCAACTGTTGAACGTTATGCATTTCACCGAGCAGCTCGCTCCGCTCGTCCGCCGTCTGCTTCACCTCGTCCAGCTGCCGGAAGAGCTCGATATCCCGGTGTTTTCCGGCCTGTTTGAAATTACGCTCGGCAGCCAGATGATCAGCGAAACCGACGGGGCGACATTGTTGGAAAAAGCGGTGGCGGTCAGCTTCATTCTCGCGTTCGGCGGATTTTCCGTTCAAGCGCAGGTCGCGAGCATTTTAGCCGAAGCGAACATCCGCTTTCAGCCGTTTTTGGTCGCCCGCCTGCTGCACGGGCTCTTTGCTGCTATCTTTACATATGCGCTTTGGCAGCCGCTGTATGTCGAGACAGCGACTAGGGAGTCGGGCCACATTCCGGCGTTTTTCCATATATTGACCTACGCCCGCCCTGAGGAACACTTAGGGCTGCCGCCATACGGGCCGCTGATCACCATGCTGTTCCTTTGCCTGTATATATGGCTGACGGCCAAAGCGGCCAGCGAACGGCCCCGCCGTTCCTAAATCCGCGAGACGCCCGCGCTGCTCTTGACCGCCTCCCTCGCCCGCTGCCGGCCCGGCCGGGCGAGGGGCGGGGCTGTCCGTCATCGCTGTGGCTCATCGGCAAGAAAACAGGCTGTGTTGATTTGGGACGTGATCGCTGTCCGTCATCGCTGTGGCCCGTCGGCAGCCAGCGAAGCAAATTTCTTTTTGAGCGCCTGCTCGACAACCGGCGGCACCAGTTCGGAAATATCGCCGTTGTATTTGGCCACTTCCTTGACGATGCTGGAACTTAAAAACGCGTACTGGCTGTTAGTCATCATAAAAAACGTTTCAATGTTTTCGTCAAGAACGCGGTTCATGGACGTGATCTGCATCTCGTACTCAAAATCAGATACCGCGCGCAACCCACGCAAGATGGCATTCGCTTTTTTGCTGCGAGCGTAATCAATCAGCAAGCCATGAAACGATTCGACATGGACGTTTGGGAGCGACTGCGTCACCGCGCGCAACAATTCGATCCGCTCCTCAACGGTAAACAGCGGCTTTTTCGCCGAGTTGTTCAGCACCGCGACGTACACTTGGTCAAACACTCTCGCCCCGCGTTTAATAATATCCAAATGTCCGTAAGTCACCGGATCAAAACTCCCTGGACAAACGGCAATGCTCGCCATCGGTTTCGTCTCCTTTCCACCTGTAAATCGTCACACCGGTGATGCCGTATGTTTCCTGCTTCCATTGCACCAAGCCGTCGGCTGTTTCCGGCAAGCGCGCTTTTGCCGAATGCTCAGCAACGACGACGCCGCCAGGCTCCAACAACCGGCAACCGGCAAGCGCGGACAGAAGCGCTGGCCACTCGTTCTCTTTATACGGCGGGTCGAGAAAAATGACGGAAAACCGGAGGCCGCGTTTCGCCACCGCCTTCAGCGCTCGCTCGGCATCGTTGCAGTAAATTTCCGCCTGCTTCTCAAGCCCGCAGGCCGCGACGTTTTTTCGCACCGTCTGCACCGCTTTCCGATCGTGATCAACGAAAATGACGCGATCGAGCCCGCGGCTGAGCGCCTCGATGCCCAAACCGCCGCTGCCAGCGAACAAATCGAGACCGATGCCGCCGGAAAAATACGGGCCGATGATGTTAAAGATGGCCTCTTTCACTTTATCTGTCGTCGGCCGTGTCGACATTCCTGGAACCGCTTGCAGTTTCCTTCCTTTGCACGTTCCGGAAATGACTCTCATCGCCTTCACCCATTCTTGGTCGTTTCCATCTTATCGCACGCAAAATCGATTCGTTGTAATCTTACCATAAAGTTGAGAAACGTCAAACTGAAGAATTTTTTCGCCCGCGAATGTATAGAAACGAGCGAACGGGCCATAATGAGTAATGGCAACATCATCGTTGCCAGTGACGGAGAAGACTTACGTTTCCCCATAAGTTCTTCCTCCGGTTTCTCCTCTCCCTTTTCTTTATTCTTTCCGTTTCTTGTTCCGCCCTACGCGGAGGCAAGAAACTGGAAAGGACCTTGCGGAACGGTTCCGCAAGGTTTTTTTTATTGCAATCGCGGCAAACAGCCGGTAAAGTTAAGAATGGACGATGGTTGCAAGGGGGAACAAGCAATGATCCAACGATTCATTGAACTTGGTGAAGGGTATTCCGATATATATGAACTGATCGAGCTGGCGCGCGCGAACCGTCATCGCGTCTCCGGCTTTTTCGCTTTCCATACGGTGAAACAAGGACGGGCCGTCGTTTCCTTGGCCGTTGTCCTGCATCCGACCGACCCCGGCGACTTCCAGCCGCTTTACATTTGCCGCGAAGGCATTCCCGACCCGGCTGTCAAGCCAAACAAACGGTATGAGCTGTTTGCCGAAACGGCCCAAGCGCTCGGTATGAACGTGATTCATCTCGACGTCAAGCCATCGACATGGTTTGCCGAACGCGATTTGTATTATCAACATTTGATCGGCATCATGCGCCTAAACCGCTTTATTCCCCCGCTTCAATAACGGGAACGAACGAGAGCGAAAACGAGCGGTTCCGCTTGCTCGATCAGTGCACGTGTGGCGAGCAGCACCGGTGCGACCAATTTTTTGATTGGAGAAATGGTGCTGGCAAACGGCCGGTTTCTTTCCACCGTCAGCGCTTGAGGGGAAACAAGCTTTCCGCTCCCGCCGCAGCGCGATCGGCCATGGCAAAAAAAGAGGAGGGAGTTCCCCCCAAAAAAGCCGGAACTCCCTCTTTTCGATACGTACTGGCATTCCACCGCCTGTGATCGATGTGATTGAAAACCGGCGGCTTTTCCCGCTGTCGTCCTCGATGGACGGTGCGCAAGTCAGCGAACATTTCGACCGTTTTCGTCCTCATTCCGCCGCGATTTCCCCACCCGGGCGCGTTCCGTGCCCTCTTTTCGTTCAGCCAAGCGGATAGGGGGAATCTTTCTCTTTCTCTCCTTTTGATTCGAATTCTAGCTTTAAAAACGGGCGGTACGATGGCTCCACCCGTTTGACAAACGGAAGCGCGGCGAGCTTTTTCATGACATAGTCCGCTTGCTCCATGTCGCAGTATAAGACGGCATACTTCAGCCGCTTGGAAATGTAATGAATGTTACCAAACTTGCGCAGCTGTTTTCCGTGTTTCAGCGAATGAAGCCAAACAATAATTCCTTGCCGTTGTGGAAACATAGTCCCTTCCCCTTTTTTCTATGTGCGGCAGCCGCAGCCTCCACCGCTTCGGCAGCCGCCGGAACAACCTGCCGACAAAAAGTACGGATTTCCGGTCGGCACTTTCACATGCTCCGATACCGCTTTGCCGATCAGCACGCTGATTTCATCAAGCAGCTGTTGCAGCGCCTTCTCCGCCTGTTTAAAAGCGGCGACGGTTTCGTGCAAATCCAGCTCCCGTTTCGCTTCGCGCACTGCTTTCATGATTGGGCGATAATCAGGGTGGTATTTGCCGAAGCGCTGCACGTCCTCATACTGCTCTTTGAGCTGAACAAATCGGGAAATCAGCTGCTGGGCGCGGCGGTCCTGCTTCAGCCGCCAAAATGCGCGGCGGTATTCCTCGGCCAGTTCGGACTCGACAATCATTTTCGCTAACCCTTCTGCTTTATCTAGAATCTCGATGCGCTCGAGAGTCGCAATTCTCACCAATATGGCACCTCCATACGTTCATCATACCATGAATAAAACGAAAAGGAAAAGGAAAGAGAAGGAGGGAAAACGAAAAAGGGCGTCCCGCGCTGTGGAACGCCCTCTTCACTAGGAGGCTGGTGATTTCGTGCAAAATGCTGCTGATTCCATCCATTTCCCAATGTGAGAAACTTTGCAGAACCAGCTTTCTTTTTTGAATGAACATGACACCGATTGGTGTGCGACAACGGTTTTTCACCGGCCTTCTAGGTGATCATGCGCGCATGGCAGAAGCGGCTCAGCCTGCGCTCGACCGTAACAGCCGGTTTCTTCAATCCTTACTACGGAATCGAAACGTCAAATTCGTGCCCCACGCCGGCCGTTCTCCCATCGTTATAGACAAACTCCAGACGAATATGATGGGTTCCGCTCGGCAAGCCGCGCACAACAAAGGCGGCTGTATACACTTGGGTTACTTTTTGCCCATTGACATACACATCGACATGCCCGCCGCCGCTCCCTTGGCGAAACGGAAAGCGGGGAGCGAAACATTCGATGAACACGTCGCTTCCTTTCACCTCATGGTTGATGTGCAGCGGCGCATCCGCCCGTTCGGCATGAGCAGGCGCCAGCGCCCAGAAGGCGAAGACAACGAACAGCATGGCTCCAGCCAACGATTTGAGCCGTTTCGGCAAAGACATCACCCCTTCCTGACTCATAGTCTTTGCCGCCGACAGCCCAATTAGTCGAACCTGTTTCTCATTATGTTGGCTGTGAGTCGGAAGAAGCCATTAGTCGCGCATAGCTTTAAACACTTGCCACATCAGCGAAGCCATTTGCAGCGACTGGGAAAATTTTTTAACCTTGTCCGGGATCGTCAATTCATAATGACGCAACGCCGCCAGCTGGAACGCGGCCAGCTCATGCGGACGGCGGGCAAGAATCCGGTACCAGCGCGGCTGTTCACGCAAAAACGCTCGCAACATCGGCTGTCCCTGCACATATTGCCATACGTCTTTTCTCATCGCCACCATCCTTCAATCCTTCCGAAAGGAAAACGGATGTTCATCTTTGTTTGGGCGCTGCTGGCTGGCCCCTTGGAATTCGGAAAGAATGCTTTGAATGGCCCCAATCGCCTGCTGGACGTTCGCCAAATGTTTCTGCACTTCAGCGGCGTCCATCTGTCCAAGCATGGCGGCCAGCTTGTCGAGCCACTTGCTCGCTCCTTTTTCGCCTTCGTTCCGTTTGCCGTCCCTTTCCCGGTAAGGATCCCATATCTCATCGTCCTCGCCGAACAAGTACCAGTCCTCATACACTTGCTTCCACGTTTTTTTGCCGCTGCGCACCTCTTGGATGAGTTTCGGATGTTTTTTTACAAACTGCTTAAACTGTTCAACGGATGGGTGCAAAGGCTTGGCCATGGTCGCTCTCATCCCTTTCCTCCACTCTTGCCTATCTGCCATATCATATCGTGCCTGACAGGCGAGGGTGCGCCCAATTTTCAACGCGGCGTAAAGAAATTTTGCGTGTAATAATCGCCGTAAACGCCGACGCCGAGATGCGTAAACTCCCGATTCATCATTATTTCCCGATGTTTTTCGCTATTCAACCAACCGATGGCCGCCTCAACGCCGTCCACTTGGTGAGCGGCGATGTTTTCCCCAGCCACTCGAAACGGAATGCGAAGCGCCTGCAACCGCTCCGATAAATCACCGTACCGCGGCGATTTATGGGAAAAAAACTGATGATCATGCATATCGCGGCTGTGCTTCGCTGCGGCCGCCGCTGCGTCGTCATCCCAAGCGAGAACAGACAGCTCATGGCGGCGGCGAAAGAGATTCGTCCAGTCAAAAATTTGCTTCGCATTGCCGGCATCGACCATCCGCTGCTGTTCTTCCGAAAGGGTAGGAACATCAGGTAGATGCCCGCGATAAACGAGCTCGTACGGCCGCAACTTGACAAACGTTTCCCCGTCCATTAAACGCACGGCCGCCACTTGGTCAGTGAAGCGGTCTACGTACAGCTGGGCATAGACGGCACCGACTTTCACCACCGGCCTTGTCGAATAATCTTGCTCCGACAGCTCGAATCGATACGTTCCGCTCGGGAGCTGAATTTTAATATTGGATAAAACCGGCATCGTTTGAAAAATCGTCTGCAGGCGCTGGCCGACCGCAAACGGCTCAACGTTCACTCGTTCCCCACCGGCCAAGATGGTGACGACTTTTCCGCGAGCAACACCGACCTGTACATACGAGTCGAGATGACGCCTGTACACCCACCATTCATATCCATAGGCGGAGGGATCGACGCGATCAGGCCGACCGAGCTGTTGGTTCACCGCCTGTACTGGCTGGCCGATCAATGTCACTAAGCCGGCTGTCGCCTTCGGTTCTTTCAACATATGCCCATTGATTTCCGGCTGCCCCGGGGGGCTTGGGGGCGGCGGACTCGGCGTGAAAAAGTACAATCCGATGAACAAGAGCAAAAAAAGGAACATCCATTTCACCCAGCAACTCCCGCCTTCTGCACAGTCTTCTTACTGTCATTATAGCGGTTTTAGGAAAGCAAAAAAAAGAGGGCGGCCCAAAACGCCCCCTTTCTTTGCGAAAAAAGCGGCACAAGCTCCGGCGTCCTACGGATGGCGGGCCGGTTCGGAAATGTCGCTTAACGCGCGGCCAGCCCGTTCATCGGAATAACGATTCACCGCCAAATCGCCGAGAGAAACCATCCCGACCAACCGTCCATTCTCAACGACCGGGAGGCGGCGAATTTGGTGGTGCGCCATCAGATCGGCCGCCGCCTGCACGGAATCATCAGGAGAAACCGCCGTGATATCGCGGCTCATCACTTCCGTCACCGCTGTCGAGCCCGGATGCTTTTCCGCGATGCCGCGCACGACGAGGTCGCGGTCCGTAATCATTCCGACAAGCCGCCCCTCGTCAACGATCGGAATGGCCCCGATATCGAAATCGCGCATCTTTACCGCCGCTTCATACATATTGTCAAGCGGGGTGCAATACTGCACATCCGTCGACATAATATCCCGCACCGTTTGCATGATTTTCCTCCTTTCTGTGAAAATGCCGCACTGACGCGGATGTTCATCCTCGGGTAGAGGGCAAACCATTGCCCATGGATCTTTTCCGTAAAAACGCCGCACTAGCGCGTAATTTTTATCCCCGGGTCGAGGGCAGGGTCCGCTGTCCATGGAACTTCTCTGCGAAAATCCCGTCAGCAAACGGTCACTTTCATCCCCGGGTCGATGTTACATCGCTCCCCATGAAAATTCCGAACCGAGCCGGATGTTCATCCCCAGTGGAGGGCAAACCATTGCCCGTGGAACTTTTCCGTTCTATATTGTGCGCTTCGGCGCGGGAAAAAATGCAAGACGAAACGGCAACGGCGGCAAACAATTCATTGAAAAACAAACCGTTTTCGTACTATTATAAATGAGGGGATCATTTCTTTTTGGCGCTTTCCATACTGCGTTGTTAGGAGGAAGAAGCATGAAATTTGAAAATAGCGGACTGGAAAATCAGACGGTTGAACTGTCCCGCCTTGATGACATTATGGAGCGCCTCGGCTTTGTGCGCGCGGGGCAATGGGACTACGAGCGGGTTACATACGACCGCAAATACGTTGTGAAAGAAGGGACGTACTATTTGCGCGTCCAAGGGTACGCCATCGAAGGCGACGTTGATTCGCGTTATGCGCTCATCAAATTGCTCACACCGATTTTAGGCAAACATTACTATCCGCACGGCGTCGAGTATGGCGAAGATGAACATTTTCCGTCTTCCCTTGTCAACCAGTGCCAAAACGTATTGGCCCAAGTCAAAAGCGAAATCGAGAAGATCAAAGAGTAAGGAAAAAACGCATGAGACGTTTGCGCTCATGCGTTTTTTCACGGCATGGCGAGCCGTTTGACCACCACATCAACCGCCTCCGCTACATACGGGGTCATCGTCGCGATTTCCTCGGCAATTTGTCGCTGCAATTGGCGGCAAACGGCCATCACCGGCGCTCCGTAGTGCAAAGACAGCTTCACAAGCACGCGGCACCGCCCATCTTGTCCTGCTATGACAAGCGCTTCACAGTCATCAAGAACGACATCGCGTTGCTCCTGCACACACATC